>JABGWZ010000269.1 GCA_018675995.1 Opitutia bacterium
CTGAATCCCTCGTGATCCTCAATGACGTGATCGGCAGGCAACAACGCAAAGGCCGCATCCTCGCCTTCCTGCTCCACCAGCAACGCCGCCAAGCCCACCGCCGCAGCCGTGTCCCTGCCCTCCGGTTCACCGATCACCTTTTCGGGCAGCAAGCCCGGACAACTTTGCAAAACCGCATCCCGTTGCGCGGTGTTGGTTATGACGTAAACTCTTTCCGGGGGAACAAGACCATCCAAACGTTCAATTGTCTGGGAGAGCATGGGAGAGTTCCCAACAATCGGAAGAAGATGCTTGGGTCGCTTGAGACGGCTTTGCGGCCAAAAACGCTCCCCCTTTCCGCCAGCCATGATAACTACAAACCTGTTCTTCATCCCTTCAACCCATGCCACGAAGGTTATGAATAGCGAGTATAAAATCGGATTTTCATACCACACTTGCCATCCTAGAATGGATTGATTATGGTTAAGCTTTTATTTATATTTATATTAGGCATGAAACGTAGCCATCACTGCAATCAACTTCGCAAAGACAACGCCGGATCTCCAGCCACTTTAATTGGATGGGTAGATTCCTTACGCGACCACGGAGGCGTCTTCTTTTTAGACTTACGCGACCGGGAAGGAAAAACTCAGGTCGTACTCGACCCCGAAAACCAAACTCTTTCCGAACTTTTCCCCAAGCTCAAACCCGAGAGTGTAATTGAGGTAAAGGGAGAAGTACGCAACCGCGATGAAGGCACTGAGAATAGCAACCTAGCAACTGGTGACATCGAAATCTTTGCCAGTTCAATCATTGTTCATAACCAGTCAAAAACCCCTCCCTTCCCCATGGACGACACCGCTGACAAGGTGGGTGAAGACCTGCGCCTTACCTACCGCTATCTCGACCTCCGCCGGGAAAGTAACTTGAACACCCTAAAACTTCGCCACCGGGCATCCATGGCAATCCGGGAATATTTTGACAAGCAGGACTTTCTTGAAATTGAGACACCAATGCTCTTTAAAAGCACGCCTGAAGGTGCCCGTGAATTTCTCGTTCCAAGCCGTTTGAATGAAGGGAAATTTTACGCCCTGCCCCAGTCCCCACAGCAATATAAACAAATGCTCATGGTGGCCGGAATCGAACGCTACTATCAACTCGCCCGTTGTTTTCGCGACGAAGATCTTCGGGCTGACCGTCAACCCGAGTTTACTCAGGTCGACCTCGAAATGTCCTTCATCGACCGCGAGGATATGTATGCCCTGATTGAAGGACTGCTCTCCACCGTATGGAAAGAAACCCTTGGCGAGGAAATTACCACTCCGTTCCTTCGCATGCCTTACAACGATGCAATGAATCGTTTCGGTTCGGACAAACCAGACATGCGCTTTGCTATGGAAATTCAGGACTTCTCCGAAGACTTTCGCGAATCGGACTTCAAGGTATTTGCCGGCACCGTACAATCTGGTGGATGTGTAAAAGCTTTCAATGCCAAAGGTCTTGCAGATATTACTCAGGGCGAACTTAAACATTTGGAAGAAACGGCAAAGTCCCTTGGTGCTAAGGGTCTCGCTTTTATTAAATCTGAAGGAGGAGAATGGAAATCACCCATCCTCAAATTTTTATCCGATGCCGAACAGGAAACCCTCAGGAGCAAACTCGAAGTTGGAGATGGGGATATTGTATTCTTTGCCGCCGGCCCCTGGGAAAGTTCCTGTAATATCCTAGGTCGTATCCGCCTGGAAGCAGCCACACTTTTGGAAAAACGGGGTCAGGCACTTCGCAACCCGAAGGATTGGAAGTTTCTATGGGTGATTGATTTTCCACTGATGCACTTCGAAGAGGAGGAAGGTCGATATGTCGCCTCCCACCACCCTTTCACCGCACCGGTGGAGGAAGATTTGCCCTTACTCGAATCCGAGCCCAAAAAAGTACGAGGTCAACACTATGACATCGTACTCAATGGAGTGGAACTTGGTGGGGGAAGTATTCGTATCCATCAACCCGATGTGCAAAAGAAAATCTTTGAGGATGTTCTCAACATCCCTGCGGATGTGGTAAAAAGCCGATTTGGATACATGCTGGAATCTTTTGAATATGGTGCCCCACCCCATGGTGGAATTGCACTCGGTCTCGACCGTCTGGTTACCATCCTCGCAGGTAAGGAAAGTATTCGTGATGTGATCGCCTTTCCCAAAACCCAGAAGGGACAGGATCTGATGACTGATAGCCCGGGAACCGCCACCGAACGCCAACTCCGCGACCTAAAAGTTAAGTCGATCGCAGAAGACGCTTAAAGCTTCACATTTGTTATAGCCCTCCGGCTGCCCAATTGTTTAATTTCATAAATTAATGGGCACTCAATTTATTTCAGTTTTTTTCATCCTCTTTCTCTCAACGGGAGTATGTGTTCTATCCATACTCGGTGATTCATCAAAAAGCGAAGAATCCATTAGCAGTCGGTATGTACGCTCCGACGAGATCGGTCCGAGATTTCAAAAGGCATACCAGCCATTGAAATTAAATTATCAATGGAAGAATAATGGGATCATCTTAAAATCAGGAAAAGGAAAGACTGCCCAAGAGGAATTCATCGATGGCAAAACCGGTAAAACAAAAAAATCTGCTCCTATAAATTCGGCCAAGAACGAAGATGATTCTTCATTTCTACCCCCTCAATCACGCTGGAGTCGCAGTCCCTCCAATTCCGATAATGTATCCATCACCTTTGAAAATTCCTTTCCCCGTACGGTCCGTATTTACTGGGTAGATTTTGAAGGGGGTCTTAAAAACTATGGAACAATCCCACCCCGTGGCAATATGATGATATCTACCTTTGCGGGCCACCAATGGGTACTCGATTTCTCCGCGAACGATCTGACCGGTATATTTACCACCTCCAATCATGACTGTATTGCCAAGATTGATTCCCGCTCCCGCCGGGTAGCAATGAAACAATCCACGCCCGTCCCCAAGCCTAAATCCACTCCTCCTTCAAAACTGATCATTCGCGAGCATAATGTCTGGTTAATCAAAAAAGATAAAGAAGACATTCAACTTACCCACAAAGGTACGGAGGAAGATTTCTTCCTTAATGAATTTCGCTACTCGCCTAATAAACGCCACGCACTTGGTTTTCAATCCACCCGGGTCATTCCCCGCAAGATCCCCCTTGTTCGGAGTTCTCCCAAAGATCAGGTTCAACCGAGCATTGAATACATCAACTACCCCAAGCCTGGCGATCCCCGTCCTCAACGTCGCCCCATCCTCTTTGACCTGAAAAAAAAGACCGCCATTCAGGCCGATGAATCTTCATTTCTTGATTCCTGGTCTGTCCAATTTAAACACTGGGCAAAGAACAGTCGGTCCGTACATATTCTTTTTAATAAACGTGGACATCAAGAACTCGCCCTTCTTTCAATCGATAGTTCAAGCGGAAAAGTAACCGACCTTGTACGGGAATCTCCTGATACCTTTGTGGATTATTCCCAAAAAACCATGCTTCACTGGCTCGACCAGTACGGGCAGTTAATCTGGGCGAGCGAACGAAATGGATGGAATCATCTCTACCGGATCGATGCTACCACCGGGCAAGTAATCAATCCGATCACCAAAGGAAATTGGCTCGTTCGCAAAATCGAACATGTGGATGAAAAAAATGAAATCATTTGGTTTTCCGCCATGGGAATCCACCCGGATCAGGATCCCTACCATCTTCATCTAGCCAAAGTAAACTTTGACGGATCCGGCCTCACCATTCTGACTGAGGGAGACGGAACCCACCACTGGGAGTTCAACCCTGAACGCACCCTATTCGTGGACCGCTGGTCCAGGATTGATCATCCGGAAGTTGTCGAATTACGATCCGCCCGGGATGGTTCACTCATCAAAGAACTCGCACGGCAGAATATTTCGGCTCTGATGGAGGAAGGATATTCCATGCCCATTCGCTTCTCCGCACCCGGACGGGATGGAAAAACCATGATTCACGGATTTCTCATCAAACCGACCGATTTTGATTCCCACCAAACTTATCCAGTGATCGAAAATATATATGCCGGTCCCCATGGCTTTCATGTCCCTAAAAAATTCGGACTCCAGATTTCCATGAGAAAACTGGCTGAACTCGGATTTATAATTGCCAAAATTGATGGAATGGGCACGAACTGGAGATCCAAAAAATTCCATGATCATTGCTGGCAAAATTTAGCTGATGCCGGCTTTCCCGATCGTATTGCCTGGCTCAAAGCGGCCGCTGAGAAATATTCCTGGCTCGATCTTTCCCGGGTCGGAATTTATGGAGGAAGTGCCGGTGGACAAAATGCCCTATCCGCCCTTCTCCACCACGGAGAATTTTACAAAGCTGCGGTCAGCGACTGTGGATGCCATGATAACCGGATGGATAAAATTTGGTGGAACGAGGCATGGATGGGAAAAGTCGGTCCCCACTATGAAGAAAGCTCCAATGTATTCCATGCACATAAACTACAGGGTGATCTTATGCTTACCGTCGGAGAACTTGATAAAAATGTCGACCCGGCATCCACCCTTCAGGTGGTCGATGCCCTCGTCCGTGCAGGCAAGGATTTTGAATTCTATATGATTCCCGGGGCCGGGCATGGTATTGGGGAAGGGAAATATTTATTCCGCAAACGGATAGACTTTTTCGTCCGCTCTCTCCTCGGCATTGATTCCAAAAGGTAAGCTCTTTTATTTCTTGGTCTAATTAATCAAGCTAGTCCTTGCCATTGCAAGGAGTGAGCCAAGCGAGGGAATTGACAACTATTTCATCTCAAGCAAGGCTGTCTAACTGTGTCTTTGCTTAATCGGTCGCAGTTGATTACCACCGGCCTCTAGCCATGACTTAAACAAAACTCATCTATAAATAATTGTGAAACTTATTAAGCCTGCCAAGTTCACGAAATAGTTCACAACTTGATGAAAACCTGAATACCAAGGTTCGATATAGGTGAATATTTTTTACACTTCGATGAAAAAGATTCATGGAAAATTTGCACTTTTTTTATCGATTCAAAATCTTGGCATGGCTCATGCATCCTGTAATTCGAATGATATATCTATTAAGTTTAAATAATTGAATATTAACAACTAACAAAAAATGAATACTAAAAACGCATCACTAACCCGCATAGGTGCCGCACCTTGGAAGTTCTTACTTCTGGCAGCAGCTTTGCTTTTTTCTTACGCCCTACCCGTTCACGCAGATGATCATGAGGAAGCAGACGCTTCGTCAGAAGCAGCCGTCGAAGAGGAGTCTGGTCCAGTTGACGACTACAACGAGTTACTCGAAGCTCAGGGGGAATATGCTCCGGCTTATGACTTCTTCACCACATCGATGCTATGGACTGTAATTGCTGCGGCATTAGTTTTCTTAATGCACCTCGGGTTTGCCACATTGGAGTCTGGGCTTTGCCAGCAGAAAAATGTGGTAAATGTTCTCTTTAAAAATGTATTTATTATTTCCATAGGTGTGGTTACTTATGCCTTTTTTGGATTTAATACACACTACCCAGGAGATTTCAATGGATGGTTTAGCTGGGGAGGTATGATTGGCGATTTAAACGCAGATGGTGGAAACACTTGGGGATACGGCGGACTAGGATTAGCCATGACCGGGTTTGGTGACTTTATCTTTCAAGCCATGTTTGCCGCAACGGGTGCAACTATCGTCTCTGGAGCAGTAGCTGAAAGAGTTAAACTCGGTTCCTTTATGATTTTCGCTGTTCTTTTTGTTGGTTTTGCTTATCCGGTTGCCGGTTCATGGCACTGGGGCGGAGGTTATCTTGCAAGCCTTGACATTCCTTTCAAAGATTTTGCAGGCTCAACCGTGGTTCATGCATTTGGTGGATTCGGAGCTTTGGCATGTGTAATGGTCCTTGGACCAAGAAAAGGAAAATATACCGAAAATGGTATCAAACCAATTCCAGCTCACAGTTTTCCGCTTGCTGCAATTGGAGTATTCTTACTCATGTTTGGCTGGTACGGATTTAACGGTGGATCAGTGCTTTCCGCAGAACCAGGTGCATTAGGTCTTGTTTTCACAACCACCACATTAGGAGCCTGTGCAGGTGCACTCGGAGCAATCGCGGTCTCTTGGTTCATGCTCAAGAAACCAGATCTTTCCATGGCATTAAATGGTTTATTAGCCGGACTGGTTGGAATAACCGCAAATGCAGATGTAATCTCCGTCGGAAATGCCCTGATTATCGGATTAATTGCAGGTGCAATTGTTGTGGTATCAATTATATTCTTAGACAAATCCAAGATTGATGATCCAGTGGGTGCTATTTCCGTTCATGGCGTTTGCGGAATTTGGGGCACCATCGCAGTTGCCATTTTTGGTGAGGGAGATTTCTCAATGGCTTCGCAAATTCAGGGTGCAGTACTTGTAAGTGCATTTGCATTTATCTTCTCTTATGTTGTATTCTCAATCCTCAAAGCAGTAATGGGAGTACGAGTCAGTGAAGAGGAAGAAGAAAGAGGTCTTGACATATCTGAGCATGGTCAAGAAGCATACACAAACTAATCGTTGTTCTTACACCACAATACAATCAAATATAAAGAAGGACTCATATGAAATTAATTAAGGCCATTATTAAACCATTTAAATTGGAGGAAGTCAAAGATGCCCTTTCAGAAATAGGGGTAGAGGGTATGACAGTATCTGAAGTCAAAGGTTTCGGCAGACAAAAAGGACACACCGAAATCTACCGTGGAAGTGAGTACACGGTAGACTTTCTTCCCAAAGTGAAGCTCGAAATTGCAGTCGCTGATGATCTTGTAACCAAGGTTGTGGATGCAATTGTAAGTGCTGCCCAAACGGGTAAAATTGGAGACGGAAAAGTTTTCATTATTCCGGTCGAAGAAGCAGTAAGAATTCGAACTGGTGAGAAAGGAGAAATCGCTCTCTAAATAAGTTTCGGCTTTTGCCGATCAAATATTAAACACAAAAGACCCGATTCCTAGGAATCGGGTCTTTTTTTTATACAATTTGTTAAAGTAGGTATCCTAGAGTTCCTCAGCCCACCTAAAACATGTATGTTATTTATTCATTTTTATAATGAATTTTAATCATGGCAAGATTCTTGCAACGAAGATAATAACATGTGCAAATTCTATTATAATATTTCGATTACTTTCTCATAATTTTTAATCGTGTCGCATGCCCACCTAACAATGACTCAATAACATGAATAAGATACCAAGCCTAAAACTCTGTTTCCCCATTATACTATTTTTAACCTTTATTTTTTCAGGGTTTGCCCAAGACTCGAACAAAACTGAAAAGGATACAATTAATATTGAGAATGTCGCTGACGACCAAACTGTGGCAATTGAAGAAGAGGCGGAAACAGCAACATTGGATACGGGTAACACAGCATGGATGATTACAGCGACTGCCTTGGTTTTGTTTATGACCCTTCCCGGACTGGCTCTATTTTATGGTGGATTGGTACAATCCAAAAATGTCCTTTCAGTACTCATGCAATGTTTTGCTATTGCCTGCTTGGCATCTCTACTTTGGGTGGTCTGCGGCTACAGCCTGTCTTTAACTCCTGGGGAAAATGAATGGCTAGGAGGTACTTCTGCCTTTTTCTTAGAAACATTAAGTTTAAATAATTTGAACGGCGACTTTCCAGAATCAGTTTGGATAATTTTTCAAATGACTTTTGCGATTATAACTCCAGGTTTGATTGTGGGTGCATTTGTTGAAAGAATCAAATTTTCTGCAGTTCTTCTATTCAGTGGTCTTTGGTTATTGGTCGTATACTTTCCTGTCTGCTACTGGGTTTGGGGAGGCGGATGGCTTGCAGAAAAAGGTGTAATTGATTTTGCGGGTGGAATCGTGGTTCATGCTACAGCTGGAGCTTCTGCACTTACACTAGCTTGGATGCTAGGCCGCAGACAAGGTTTTCCTAAAACTTTGAAACCCCCACACAACCCAGGAATGGTTATGATTGGTGCATCCATGCTTTGGGTTGGTTGGTTTGGTTTTAATGCGGGTAGTGCCGCTGCAGCCAATGAAAGTGCAGGAATGGCGATGTTAGTGACCCATATTTCTGCTGCCACTGCAAGTTTGGTTTGGATGTTCATTGAATGGAAAAAAACCGGCAAGCCAGGCTTGGTCGGAATCGTAACCGGCACCATTGCCGGCCTCGCAACTATAACACCTGCTTCCGGCAGTGTGGGTCCGATGGGTGCCATTATAATCGGAGCTTCCGCCGGGATAATTTGCTACTATGCATGTGGGTTTATCAAAGAAAAACTCGGAATTGATGACTCATTGGATGTGGCTGCAGTTCACGGAGTGGGCGGTATCTTAGGCACACTCATGGTAGCCTATCTGGGTTGGAAGGGAGAATTAGGCGGTCTCGGAATCAACCTTGGTAGTTGGACAGATCAGCTTGTGGTTCAAGCACAGGGATGTGTTGCTGCAATTGTGATATCAGTTGTCGCAACTTATTTAATTGTAAAAATCATATCCCCACTGTTGGGTGGAAGTATTCGAGTTTCTGAAGAAGATGAAACAAAGGGGCTTGACCAAGCGCTGCATGGCGAGAATGCTTATACTCTTAAATAAACTATTTTTTAAATACTTAATTCAGAATGAAATTAATAAAAGCAATTATTAAACCTTTTAAATTAGAAGATGTGAAGGACGCATTGTCCGAAATTGGAATCGAAGGTATGACCGTACTTGAAGCCAAGGGCTTTGGTAGGCAAAAGGGGCACACAGAAATTTACCGCGGCAGTGAGTATACAATAGACTTCCTGCCTAAGGTTGTCGTAGAGGTCGCAGTACCTGATGACCTGTCTGACAAAGTGATTGATACCATTGTAAATGCGGCCAAGACTGAAAAAATTGGGGACGGTAAAGTTTTCGTTCTTCCCATCGAACAGGCTATCCGAATAAGAACAGGGGAACAGGGCGAAGAAGCTCTATAAGACCTTCTTTAAATTAGACTATTTAAAGTCCAAAGCAACCAGGCAACGGTTGCATATAATGGAAATGCCATTGCCTGCTTCAATGTGTCCATCCATGCTCCAGGCTTAGGTAAGCGGCTTATCAACTTTGGATAAACCGAAAGCAATAGGTACGGTGTGGATAACCCAAAGGCTATACTTGTAAATACGATTATAGATGACAACCATGGCATCGCCAAAGCTGCTCCCACAGCCACACCCAGAAACGGAGCCATGCATGGAGTGGCAACCACTGTGGCTAAAAAGCCGGAAAAGAAAGATCCCAGGTAACCCGATTTTTGAGATAACTTTCCACCCACCCCGGTCATAGACATACCGATGTCAAAAACTCCGCTCAAATTGAGTGCAAAAATGAAAAGAAATACAGCCAAGACAAAAACGAAAATAGGCTCCTGTAGTTGAAAACCCCAACCTATATCATCTCCAAGGCTTTCCCGCAACCCAAGCAATACCCCAACCAAAATCCAAAAAGAAAGAATCACACCAAGTGTAAAAACCACGCCATGCATCCGAATTTTCTTTGGATTTTCTCCTGCTTGCTTAACAAAAGACATAATCTTTAACCCAATTACAGGAAAAACGCAGGGCATAAGATTAAGAATTACACCACCAATGAAAGCAAATCCAAGAATTCCCCAAAAACTGGCTACCTCAGTTTGAAAAAAAGATTCTTCGCCCTCAAGTGTATTAAGGACAATTTCAGTGGTTAAAATTTCTGGTAACAAAACGCCCTCGCTATCCGATCCATCAGACACCTGTGGCGGATGGTAAATATATAAAGGAACGCCTTCTCGTCCGTATTTTTGGAGAGTATTCAAAATGACTGGGCCTCGTTTCGTCCAGTCTGCCTGTAATGCAACCACACCCAACTCATGAAACTTCTCAATAATGGACTCTTCTTTATAAACCCGTTTATTAATTTGGCATGATGCACACCAACGGGCGGTAAAATCAATAAATATAGCTCGCCCCTGAGAAAGTAATAACTCCTCTTTTTCAGGGCTCCATTTCTCCCAGTTGATTTGCACGCCCTTATCGATGGTCTTACCTGGGAAACCCACCCATACACCAAGAGCAAGTAGAACAAAAGCAAGCAATTTTGATAAGGTGACCGATCTGGATGATTTAAGAATATGGCTCGTTTTTCCGTACAACCAAATACCCATGGCAACAAGAATGAGTCCAAACATAACCATTAGTTGGTTTAATCCGGTTTCAATTTCGGGGGTAGATAGAATTTGCTTAGGGGAAACTGGAGAAATTGGGTCCTGACTATCAACTTCCTTGAGATCAAAATTATTTAAAATAGTTTTAGACGAAATTGGAATTTCCAAACGAAAATTCTGTTCATAAGGAATACAACTTTCCGGACTGCAAACTAAAGCTGAAAAAGTTCCTTTCAGAATAATTAAATCATTTTCGAAACTTGTATTTGCAGTGGTCTCAAAATCAGACTTAAGGAAAAAGTTCCCTTTATGTACAAAGCTAATAGTGCCATCAGATTCATATGATATTGGCTTAGGAAAAACGGGATTAGATATTTGAACCCCCTTTGGAAGATCCCATTCTATAGTAGTGGGGTATCCGCTTTCACCGGCAGGGTTTGAATAAATATGCCAACCATCAGCAAGATTCACTTCCACTATGACAAGGGATCCGTCTCCAACTTTTATACTCTTCGCTTCAGCCGTAATTGATGCATCAATGAGATCGTCAACCTGCTGGCCAAACCCGAATTGATTAAGTACACAGAAAATTAATAAATTTAATCTCCAATGAAATGAAGCCAGTCTTGGCATAGCAATAGAGGGATCGTCTTAGGGTAAAAATAAGTTTTCCTGAAACGTTCCCCTCGAGCTCTCGGCAAATTCCTTGGCCGATGCAGAGAGAGAGGATGGCCAGCTTGTGTATTTAGGCAGACTGAGTATGAAATGCGTTTTTGGAATTTCATCAAAGCCCACCTCCAAGCTAGAAATAAAATTCTCAAATGTAACCCCCCATGGAAGTTCATCGTAAATAATTTTACTGCCCCCCTTCATTGATATTCCTAATTTTGCCAAAGCCATTTTTTCAGCTTCCTGCTCACTCGATGGAAGTAAATCAACCGGTGTAATCGCATAGAACCATTTCATTGCAGTTTCTCTCGTCAAGGAGCTTACAGATGTTGAACTTGTAAATGAAGTAGTGAACCTTTCAAAATTAATATTACCTAATCCACCGTAATGGGAACGGGGAACCTCAGCACGGTCGAAATCGGGGAGGTTGCCGGAAATTACGAAAACAAGATCTGGATCAAAACTGATAGCAGTGCTTAATGCGTACCATGGCCCAACAATCCCAATCGATGGTTTTGTGTAAAGAACTTCTTTGGGATAATATTGGTTTCGTTCCACTTTTATTGATTCTTTGGTTTCGCCCAAGCTGTTAATCCAATCCTCCGCATATTTCTTATTTTCTTTTGATGCTTTGAGAATAGTTGGACCTAAGGCTGATGCTTCTCTTAAATTCCAATACATCACAAGGTTGAAATAGGCGTTGGGAGATAGGCTGAGAATTGATGAAATAAGACCCTTCTTAATTTTGTTAAATTGGATAACAGATTCTTTACTTTCGAGCACATATGTGCCTACATCGAGGAGGTAAACTACATGCCGACCGTCATAAGTCTTGCCAAGAAAACTTACATCCTTAGGAAGATCAGGTGCATCTAGTTGTGGTAAAATAGATGGCTTTTTAAAAAGTTCTGACCTGGGATTTGGTTGATCTGAACGATATTTCCCGGAATTTGGCACTGGATCGGATGGTTCATTTGCAATTGGAGCCTCAAACTTAACTTCCTCAGGAACAGTTTTCGCAGAGAAAAGAGGTTCACTTAACGGAGGGACCTCAGAAACACTGACAATTGGTTGATCCAATGGGTTTTCAGTTTTGCCAAGCCATAAACTTTCCAACTTAAGATCATTTAATATGATATAATAAGCCCCAAACGCAATGAGACCCATATTGATTAGAATGCTCATAAAGAGCAGGATATTAGATCCCTTACTTCTCTTTACTCGTTTTGACCGAACCGTTGATTTTGAAGCTAGAGAAGATTCAAATAGCTTGCCACCATTTTGAATTAAATGATCGTGCCATTTTTGAAACTCTTCCTCAGGCACACCATACTTTTTGCTCTGCTCACTTTTAGAAACATTGCGAATAATCGACTCAAGGACGATTCTTAGTTTTTGCTCTCCTGAAAATTCGTTGGCCATTAGAGTTGTATTATTAAACGATGAACCTTTCGCGCGCAACAGCCAAACCACTCAACGCAGCAGTCTCTACCCGCAATGTATTCTTCCCTAAAGTGAAGAAAGAAAAACCACTTTCCTTGGCTAAATCCTCTTCACCTTGGCTCCACCCACCCTCCGGTCCAATAAAAATTGTGATTATTGAAACCCGAGAAAAAGAGATATCTTCACACTTTTCAGCGAAAGAAGACAAACTACCAAATAGCACTACTTCCTTGTCATCCATTTTCTCAAGGTGATTTGAAAACCTCACCGGTGTATCAAATACGGGGATCCACGGGTTTCCAGACTGCTTACAGGCTTCTCGGGCAATTTTTTCCCATTTTTGTATTTTATTCAGAATATTGCTGTCCTTTAATTTAGCTTCAGTCCTATCCGTAAGGAGGGGAAACAAGCGGTCTACTCCCAACTCAGTTAATGGGCGGATCATATCTTCCCATCGATTTCCCTTAAGTAAGGAAATTCCCATTTGAAAGAAAGGTTTCGGCCTTGGAGCAAGCCTCTTTTCCAAAACAGCTAATTGAACACTCCTTTTAGCTACTTTTTCTATCTTAGTTTTATAAACAGCACCCTGTCCATTTAAGGCTTCAACATCGTCACCTTCTCCCAATCGTAAGACTTTGAGGAGATGATGACTTTCGACTTCATCCAAATGAATCGTACTCTCATTAGCTGCGGAAATTTGTTCAAAAAAAGTTCTGATTGTGCGGGACATATTAGTTGTTTAAAGAAAAAGAGTTCCATTTGGCAATCTTCCTGTACCCTGAATATTATGAATAAAGTTTTTAAATCCTACAAGCAGTCAACTCCCAATGAGAATTAGTGGAGGACAAGCAAAGGGAATTCCGTTACATGTTCCCAAAGGTGTAAATTTAAGACCGGCCACAGAAGCAAACCGAGAAAGATTATTTTCATCCTTGGGCGAAAGTATTATCCAAGCATCTTTTCTTGATTTATTTGCCGGAACTGGATCGTATGGACTAGAAGCCATTAGCCGGGGGGCACAAGACGGAGTTTTTGTAGAGAACAATCGAAAGGCACAAAGCTCCCTCAAAAATAATTTAGCTAAGGTATGTAAAAGTGCTCATGTCAACCCAAGCTGTGGAACCGTTCAGTGCCGAGATGTTATAGAATTCCTCAAAAATGAAAACCAATCATTTGACCTAGTTTTCCTTGACCCCCCCTACCCTTTGTTTCCAAAAATTGGAAATCTACTTTTTGAAATAATCAGGGAAAAAGAGATATTGAAAAAAGATGGTCTCCTCATTCACGAAGCACCATCGGAGGCAGATGATAATTTCACTGGATGGAAAATCCTCAGAAAAACTGGCAAAAGTAAAAGAGGGTCACCCCAGTTTCGATTCTTTCAATTATTGGATTAGGGGTTCCAAAATTGCCCGACAACCTGACTCAAGGAAGCAACAACAGCTGTTTCCTGCCTGAGAACTCGAGATCCCATTGAAAGCAAAGTAAAATCTTGGTTCCGTAATTGATCTCTTTCAGATTTGGACCAACCCCGTTCTGGACCAACCGCAAGTGTAAAATGATCGAATTTATTCAAAATCATAGAACAGATTGCTTTTTTACTTTCATAATTATCCATCGCTATACGACAGGATTGCCCAGGTTGAGCGATTAGGCAGTCGCTCAGATCCTTCCAAACTTCACACACAGGTATATGGGTCGAGAAAGACTGCTCAGCCCCTTTTTTAATTTTATCCCGCCACTCGCCGGTTTCCCACAACCGGCTCTTTCGGTAAGAATTTTCCGACTTATCAGCCCCAAAAAAATGTATTTCTTTCACTCCCATCGAGGTGGCTTGATCAAGAATTTTCCGACAAGTTTGCGGTCGTGACAACCCCACAATTAAGTTGACCGGAAAGTGATCACTTGAATCACCCTCATTCCATTTGACCGACATCCTCAGAGAAACTTTCGACTTTTCAAGCAGCTTAGCTTTTCCTTTCGGACCATTTAGAACCCCTACATCCAATTCACTCCCAACCTCCAATTTTAAAACCTTAACCACATGCTCAGCAATTTTCCCGTCGATAGGAAATTCGAAAAAAGGGAGTTTCTCATCGAGAAGAATAATATTCAATTCATGCAGAGCCAAAGGGCTTGGTATGGGCGCAATGTCAGATTACCCTCTTCAAGAATTAACTCGCCACCTTTAATTAAATCTCTTGCTTTCTCGTTAGGAAAATAAGTAAGGACAATTTCTTTTTTCTTAATCTCAACCTCCTCACTCGAAAAATTAAAAAGACAAAGAATCGTCTGATTTCCATCCACTGACTTTCGTTCCAAGGCGAAAACTTTTTTCCCAAAATCTAAAATTTCTTGTGTAGCATCAGGATGAAATGCCGGACAGGATGCCCTTCTACGTAAAACACGGGTATACCATTCAAATATTCCACCGGAATTCTCTTCTTGATTTTTCAGTAGATCATTTAATTCCTCACGATCCCACTTCCTTCGATTTATCCTTCGATTTTGTCCACTTTCCTTTACGCCTTTGTCGTAATTTGGGGTTCCACAAAGAGAGTGAAAATAAACCGCGGGAATCCCCTTCATCGCAAGGGCAATTGCTTGGGAACATAAAAACCTTTTTTTTCCCAGATTGGTATTCTTTTTATTGGAAAGTGCACCATAAAAAGTGGCATTTAATTCGTAAGGGAATTCTGAACCGTCTTCCATTTTACGCATCGATACCCTGCCCCCTGTACTTTTTATTTCTTCAGCTAAATCCAAGATCTCCTTCGTTGGCAGAATACCCTCAAGCGGCCGAACCCCGATCCCATCGTGACTGGCAGTAAAGTTTAGAAAATGACAGCCTTTGGGAGGCGGAGCTAAGTTTGTCGCCCAGTCCGAGACATGCTCTGCAGTTCCACGCAGCAAACCGTGAAGCAAAAGCGGAGGCAGAGAAAATTGGTAAACGGCATGGGCTTCATCCCCCTTACCAAAATAAGAAATATTTTCTTTGTGAGGAACATTTGTCTCTGTAAGAATAAGAACCTCTGGTGCAACCACATCTATTACATTTCTAATCAACTTAATAACCTCGTGTGTTTCCGGTAAGTGTAAACAGTTCGTGCCAATTTTTTTCCACAAAAATGCCACAGCATCAAGACGCAAAATTCGACATCCGAGAGACGCATAGAACATGATAATGTCAAGGAACTCAAACAATAGGTCCGGGCATGTCCAGTCCAAGTCTACCTGATCCGCACTAAATGTTGTCCACACTTGCCTCTCTCCGATACGAGTTTGATAGGGGGTAAGAAGTGGACTTGCTCGAGGTCTAACAACTGATGAGAGATCTGCCTCCTCATCCCCTTCCATAATATAATTTCGTCCAGGTTCAACACCGGAAATATACTCCTTAAACCATGGGCTTTTCGATGAGCAATGATTAAGTACTAGATCAAACATTAACTCAAATTCCTCAGATAAACGAGAGACATCATCCCAATTTCCATATCGCTCATCAACCTCCCGATAGTCGACAACCGAGAATCCATCATCCGAAGTCCATGGATAAAAAGGCAAAATATGAATGGCGGAAAAAGCGCCTTTAAGGTTTGCAGTACAAAATTCCTTGAGTGAATGGAGTGAATTTTCTCCCTGACTTGTAACCATATCCGCATAAGTGATAAGTACAGAATCTTTCTGAGAGAGAGGCTTTGCTGAAAGTGATGTCCTGTTTTTACCTACTCCATAGCGTCCGATCATTCGGTAAAACCGCTCAAGTAAATCGTCCGCTCTTTCCACACCGTAAAGTTTGGTGAATCTCTTACGGATCGTTTTTAGCTTAGCGATGGAAACATGCTTATGTGATGATGATGTGGCTGAGATCATGTTATTTAATAACCAGTTATGCTAGCAATAAAAGCACGCAAGTTACTGCGAACTACGGAATAAGAATAAAACTGTCGGGCCACCTCATAATTATGGTCAACAATATCGCGGCGCAAATTTGCATCCAGAAGAATTTGCTTGACCCGCTTGGCAACAGTAGGAGTTACAAAGCCATCCATGGTTAGCAGACGAAAACCCTTAGGCTCAATATCACGAACAAAGATTGAGTACCGGTTAATCAGAACCGGTTTACGGAAATAAATTGCTTCCAAAAGTGCATTGCCAAATCCTTCGTACAAACTTGGGTAAGTAACAAAATCAGCATGCAAGTAGAGATCCCATAGAGTATAAATTTTCTTCCCCTCCGAATCTCGTTGCCTAACTTCCCCAACTCGGTCAGCTACAACTCGCATATCAACACCCTCCTCTTTAGCAAGTTGCTCAAGCATTCCAAGATACTCATATCCTTCATCTCCAGCTTCATGTGAGATAACAAGTTTACAGCGGGGGTCTTTTAGCAGGCTGACCAACTTTATGGCCTGCTCAATTCCCTTCCTTGGAACAACACGGGTCGGTTGAAGTATAAAAAAATCATCGTCCGCCAATCCAAGTTCGGCCCTAACATCAGATGCATAATCGTCCATGCGATCGGGCGGGTTATCAAAATCAAAAACATTAGGAATTACAAGTGATGATAATCCCTTTCGCAATGCAAGTTGCTCCTGAGCTTCCTGGTTAATAACAACATTTCGCATGTTTGGGAATTTTGGAGGAAAACTCATATCGAGGTATTCTGGTACTGAATTTACCGAAAAGCGGGTTCGCTCCCAGGAAAAATCGTGATGATGAGCAATAGCAGGTATCTGAGTTTCAGAAAGAAATTCTGTTAAAGCAATGCCTAGCGGAACATGCATAGGGATGGCTAAACAATTTTGGGGTATCAGTATATCGATATCATACTTCTCCACAAATCGATAAAGCGTGCTTTTTAAATAGTCAACTAGGTCCCTTATTCTTTCAGATACAAAACGGTCTCTTTGTCCTGAGCCCCAAATTCTTTCATTAATCCACTTATTCTCCGAAAAACCAAAATAAGCTTCAGGCACAACAAAACTAATATCTGGATCCCGGTCGCTTTGCCCACTATACCAGTAGCTAATGTGACGATCCTCCCATAAAACTTCCGCCCACTTTGCACTCTCGAGCGAGACTCCGTCTTGACCTGCAAACCGTGTGGAAATGAACCCAATATTTTTTGACATTTTAATTAAATTCTTGGTTATATACCAAATTTTAAACTTATTATAAAATATACCTTCTGGAGGAACCATGTTATTTTTTCAATTAATAAAAGAAAAAATACAGATTGTCGTGGCAAGATTTTGAAATATGCCTTAAAGCGTTTGTCACATATTATGTTAGAAACTAGTGCCAAAGAATTTAATCTCGGAAGTTTGCTCAAGGATTTGCCAACTCAAATTGATAAATTGAAGGAATTCAGAAAATTGGTCCTGACGGACGCAGTTTTACTGGGTGAAATTCCGTCACCAACTTTTAACGAAGAAGATCGTATAAGGCTAACTGTAGACAGATTTCGGGAAAACGGACTTGTTGACCCTGAAATTGATGAGCATGGGAATGCATCCGCAATTTTAAACGGGACTGAGGGGAGATCTTCGATTTTGGTTATGGCACACGCAGATTCTGTCTTTGATGCAAATACCCAACATGTTCTTAATGTGGGTCCGGATACAATTACGGGACCGGGAATTTCTGATAATGCAATTGGGTTGGCAACTGTCGTCGCACTGCCCAAGTTACTTGAAATGCTTGGTATTAAGTTTAAGGATGATTTAATTTTTCTTGCCAACACAAAAAGTCTCGGTCGGGGTAACTTGAATGGTGCACGATACTTTCTAGACACAATGAAACGACCAATTAGAGCTGGCGTATGTGTTGAGGGGGCAAGCCAGGGAAGATTAAGTTACTCTGGTTTAGGTACCCTGAGGGGAGAAATACGTTTGGAAATTCCGGGGAATTACGACTGGAACCGATTTGGTTCTTCCGGTGCAGTAGGTCAGTTAACTCGGGTGATCAACCAGTTACTCGAAATCCCTCTTCCTAAAGAACCAAAAACTAAGATGATTCTTGGTGGGCTAAGTTGTGGAACGACATACAATAAAACTCCCAAGAGAGGAACTTTAAGATTCGAAATTACCAGCGAAGAGGATCAGGTAATTGATGATTTGAGGCAAAAAGTAGACGACCTCTGTGAACAATGCTCACTCGAAAACGGAACTAAAGTCTACCTTGAAGTGGTTGCCACAAGACCGAATTGCGGTATCCCTTTCACTCATCCATTGGTAAAAGCCACACGCTCAATCATGAGCGAATTGGGGGTCACCCCGGAAGTTAATCCCAGTACAGGCGATTTAAATGTTCTTATCGAGGCAGGTCATCCAGGAGTAACCCTTGGATTGACAACTGCGGAAAACATTGGAGAGGAAAATGAAAGTCTTCATCTAGAACCACTACCCGCTGGAATCGCTCAACTTATAACTCTCCTTCAGGCAATCGACATGGGACTTTGCGAATTATGACTGGTGATAATAAAAAATGGCTCAACCAAAATACTTATCACCACGGTGAATTTTGGGATATTCTTAAATTGGTTAAGGAGAAAGAAAAAAAAGGACTTAAGATTTCCCTTTGCATCCCGACCCTAAACGAAGAAAAAACTATAGGTAAGGAAGTGCTTATTTTACGCTCTGAATTAATGGAGCGTTATCCATTGATAGATGAATTTGCAATCATTGATTCGGGGTCCAAAGATAAAACCCTTGAAGTGGCCAGCAGCTATGGAGCAGACACATACCTAGCATCTGATATCCTTTCCGAGGAAGGGGACAAACGCGGGAAAGGAGAAAACTTATGGAAAGCTATTCATCAATTAAAAGGTGACATCATTTGTTATGTGGATGCGGATATTTCGAATATTCATCCGCGTTTTGTTTATGGTTTGGTTGCTCCCTTAATCCAAAGGGCTGAAGTACAGTATGTTAAGGCATTTTACGATCGCCCGCTTAATTATTCCAACGGTCTTCGCTCAAGTGGAGGTGGACGGGTAACTGAAATACTTATACGCCCTCTCTTCTCTCTTTTTTATCCTGAACTTACAAATATTATTCAACCATTATCCGGCGAGTATGCAGCAAGAAGAGAAGTTTTGGAAATCATTCCCTTCCCTATTGGATATGGCGTGGAAACCTCTCACCTTTTGGATCTATATTTAAAGTTTGGATTAGACGCTTTTGCTCAAACTGACCTTGATCGCAGAGTTCACAGAAACCAGACTACCAATGCTCTTGGGAAAATGAGCTTTGGCATATTACAGACCTTTATAAACAGGTTGCATAGCCAAGGAAAGATTGATCGGATCCCAGATATGGAAACATTTTATCGACGCTTTCAGGTTGAGGATGGATCTTACAATCAACTGACTCAGGAAGTTGTGGAAGAAGAACGACCAGCTATGATAGAAGTTACTGGCTACCAAAACCGAGGACTTTGCTCCTAATAGTATAATGGGGCGGAAGAACACGCCATGAAAGTCGCTGTTGTACACTACCACTTGGAGCCTGGCGGAGTAACCAGAGTAATCGAAAATACTCTCGCTTCATTTGAACAAAAAGATTCCTCCATTAATCTTGTTGTACTGACAGGTCGAAAGTACAAAGGAGACAAAATTAAAAATGTGCGAATTGTTGACGGACTTGATTATGCTTCCCCAAACGATTCAGTGGACCCGGCTAAACTCAAGGAGCGAATGGAGGAGGCTGCCCTAACAGCTTTAGGGGGAAAACCGGATATCTGGCACATCCACAACCACAGCCTTGGCAAAAACCCTTCTCTCACAAAAGCAACCTCCTTAATTGCGGAGACAAACTCTTGTGTCCTTCTCCATCCGCATGATTTTGCTGAGGACGGGCGCCCCACAAACTTTGGTGCTTTAAAAGATGTTTACCCAAAGGCATATCCAACATCCTCGAATATTCATTATGCAGTGCTCAACCATAGAGATTTTTCATTTATGGAAGGGCTTTTGAAAAACAGTGCAAGCAAAGTTCACCTTCTCGCCAATGCAATTCCTCCGATCCAAGAAAGCACCCAAACACAATCTCATTCTACTAAATTACCCGATAACCTCATTCTTTATCCAGTCCGTGCAGTACGAAGAAAAAACCTAGGCGAACTGGCTCTCATTTCCTCTGTTTACGGAGACTATTTCTTTGCTAATAGTCTGGGCCCTACAAACCCGGACTTCATTCCTACATTCAACCGATGGAAGCAGTTCTGTAAAAGCTTGAAACTTCCTGTCACTTTTGGGCTAGGAGAAGAATTTGATTACCCATTTGAAGACATAATGAATTCTGCATCTGGCGTAATCACGACCAGTATTGCAGAGGGATTTGGCTTAGGTTTTTTGGAACCTTGGACTTTTAACAAATTCCTTTGCGGTAGAAATATTTCTGAGATAACCAAAGACTTTTCCCACATGGGTATTCAACTCGAACATATGTACGATAGAATAAACATTAATCTTGATCTCCTTCCCTCAAACTCATCCCTGCAACCAAAAATTAAATCCGTTCTTACCAAATTCTTTGCAGATTATGGTCAGGATTTACCCGATCACGCTGAGAGCGAGGTCTACAATTCTATTGTGAAAAACGGACAACTTGATTTTGGTCGAATAGATGAAACCATGCAGGAAGAAATTATTTGCTCTATTATAAAATCAGAAACAGCTCTGAAAGATATTCGAGATCAAGTACAGATAAACTGTACAAATGATCTGTTAATTCCAGAAAACAAGCAGGCTGTTCGTGAAAAATTCTCATTGGACTCTTACACTGATAAACTTAAAAATATATACTTCAACTTGGTGAATTCTCCAAAAAGTAAAATTGCGTTTGCTGATGGAAACCTACTCCTTGAGTTCTTTTTAAGACCGGAAAGGTTAAACCTTCTAAGAACTAATTAATTATTCTTTCGGTTCCAAACCGATCCCTTGCCCAAACAGCTTCCACCAGTTAGTAAATTTTGGCTTTGTTAAAGTTCCCTCTATTACTAGGGGCTCTTGTTTAAAAACTCTGTACCCCGATCTTTGTTTTCCGTCAGCGAGTATATGGGTAGCTTCTAAAAAACTTGCAAAGTTTCCTTTAAACCCTGGGAAAAAACTTATTTTTAATTTATTAAGGGTAGATACTGTCCCCTTGCCTCTCAGCATAATCTCACTCCCAATCCAGTCGCTCAGTTCAAGTTCCCATTCCCCCCCATCTCTTCGAATAACACTTACTCTTCCTTTTTCAAAACTTATGTCATTTAAAATTTGCTGTAAAACTTCCATCATCTTGGTTTGAGAAGCAGACCACGCAAAAGATGCACCCAAACTAGCTTCCATGTGGTCTTGTAAAAACTTGCCTTGCTTTGACTTAGGCAACAAGGAAAATGATAAATCTTTAAAGTCTATCTGAGTTTCACCATTAAAACTTCCCATGACTCGATTCATTTTGGATTGAAAATCAAAATCCCCCTCTATTTCCAGACCATTGTAAAAGAAGGATTTTAAAAGAGTAGCGTCGAGGTTTTCCCCCAAGAGAGTAATTTCATAATTCACAGGATCGGAAACATTATTTTCTGAAATTAAGAACTTAAGCTCACCGGATACTGGACCTCCCCCAACTTCAAAATCAAAGGAAAGGGTTTTATTTTTTTTAGAAAATAAAGCGGAGAAATTACTAATTTCTACTGATTGAAGAATAAGCAGAGAGTCGACCTTTACTTGTATGTTTTCTGGCAAAGAATGCCATGATTGAAACCCCGAAGAATCAGTGATCGAACTTAAATGACTAATACATGGAAGGAAAAGCGATTTTAGTTCACCTGTATTTATTTTTTTTGCATTTATCAAAAGTTGTTTTTTTTCTGATTCATAATTTATTTCAACATCCGAAGAGTTAAATTTTTTCAAATAAACTTTTCCCCAATGAAAATCATTTTCGCTTTTCCGAACAAATGTCCACTTGATTGGTAGAGAAAATTCTTTAGTTATTTCCTTTTTACTTTGCCCACCTAATACAAAAAAATTAACTAGTCCATCAACAGAAACTTCATAATTGTCCTGTAATTTCCATTCGAATTTACGAATATCAACCGATGATACCTGGTACATATCATTCTTCCAAATTTCAAATAACTTAAGGAATTCAGAATTAACTCTTAGGTCATCACTGCGTATCAGTTTAATTGTCCTATTTCCATCGACTATAAATCTTAGTTTTCCCGACAAGAGTTCCTGTCCATTGCTTGCTAACACACTTTTGTTCAGGTAACTCAATTCGTCATCTCCCTCCTTCGGGTAATAAGAAATATTCCCATTCGAAATAATTTTAAAATCTCGATTAGGTTCAATTAATCCAAAATTCCCAGCGAGAATAAAATCATTAAATAAAAATACCGGTTTACCATCGCTTAAAACAATGCTTCCGTTGATATCTTTTTGGGTATTTTGAAAAATTAAACCGTACCGTGGGTTGTGTTTCTCGTACTCAAGTCCTTTAATCTGAATAGCTAGATTTTCTTTTTCGCTATTATGTTCTTGAACCCAATTTAATTCTCCTTTGATAAAATTTACTCGAAAGGGATTCACGACTCGAATGTCTATCGTTTTGTTATTCTGAATATTTTCAAATTCAAGGTTACCATCTTCGACTAACCAATGATCGGATTTACAAAAACCAGACACGATTATACTTCCTTTGAAATTCAAATTCTTCGGGAACATCCCAACAAGGAAAAAATGATTTTTAGAATCGATATTTAAAGGAAGTTTCAAGCTAAATTTAACTCCTTTTTTCTTTTGCATCTTAGTAAATAAAGGAAGTTCAAAGCTAAGATTCATTGTGTGTTCTGAACCATCGTTTTTTTTGATTATTAAATCCTCTCCGGATAAACTCAAAATTTCATCATTTATGGCACCAATAAACCGACCACTCAACAGTGAACCTTTTTCAAAATGATTTTTAAACCGACCGATTTTAAAATTAGATAAATGAATAAGAACACCCTGAATGTTGTCCAAATTCGAAAATGACTGGGTGCTTGAAATCTCTAATTTTTCGCCTCTATTATTTTCAAACAAAAAAGAGAGTTCCTTATTTTCCCAACTCGAACCCATTACACTCGTATGAAAGTCTAACCTTCCACTCAGCGGTCCTTCTTCAGGAAAAAAAGGGGATGAAACTTGAAAATCTACCCCACCGATCAAATCAACTTTTTTAAGTTGAGAATCAAACTCGACTTTGCCATTTCCTTGAATATTTCCATTTATGAGTGATATCAATGGAGCTATTTCAATAAAATCTTTTGAATTCATACCTAATCTCCACTCACCTGAGAAATTATTTTCTAGCGATGTGCGGAAGGCAGAAAGGGATAGTTTTGAATTTCCATGATTATCAGAATCAATAAGTAATCCAATCGACTCCTCCCTTCCATTAGTCGTGAAATTTAAGTCAAACCGACTTCCCTCTTTGACCAAGACTGTTAACACATTCTTCTGCTTTACGGTTTTTCGTTGGAAATCTACCTTTAAAAGAAAATTCTTTTTTGAGGAAACCAGTCCCCAATTATCGGCTAGAATTTCATTCAACCGAATTTCGATAGCAGACTTAATGATCTGATCGTTTTTATCTTTGCATGCAAATAGAGAAAAAGGAACTCTTGAATTACCATGCCCAATCCTTCCGCTCATATCAATTGAATCAATGGCATAATCCATTGGGTTTTCCCGAAGATAATCAATCCACTTTCGAACACTTGTGCTTCCATCACCTATACTATTTCCACTGATATCAAAATCCATCAGCTTTAGGTGATTAATTCTAGTGCTTCCCCCAAAAATCCAGTCCCATGGGGAATAAGAAAAACTTCCTTCTCCAAGGTAGAGACTAATTTTTGAATTCCCCCAGGTTCCCCCTATCAATCGCCCGGTTTGCCAATTCAAATTAATATCTTCAAATTGCAGGTCTCCACCTTTTAAAGTGTGCGTGAGGTAAGTCTCTAGTTTACTAGGTAACCACCAACTAAAAATGACTAAATCGCACAACGCGATAGTCAAAAAAATTAAAACTGAAATCCAAAGTGGTTTTCTCATACTAATCTAAGTATGGGAGAAAACCTTGATGCTTTCCAACCCAATAAATCTATTGGTGTGAAATTTTTATTTTATACAAAAATACATCTAGTTTTTAAAACTAAAGAATTTTTACTGACTAAGAAAATATGTCAAATCGAAGAATTCAAAGGGAAAATTAGCAGTTATCAGTCAGCTTTTTCGTTTTGCTTCAAACAAGCGTTTTTCCTTCACCTTATTTGCTTCCTTACCGATCCTATCTCTTAGGTAATACATTCTTGCTCTCATAGTAACACTTTCTCGATCAACTTCGACCTTATCAATTAGTGGAGAATGAACAGGAAATACACGCTCGACACCAACACCAGAAGCAATCCGACGGACAGAGAAAGTTTCATGCACACCCGAGCCTTTTCGGGCAATTACAATTCCACCAAATATCTGAATTCGTTCTTTTTCACCTTCCCGAACACGAACATGCACTTTCACTCCGTCGCCTACCTTGAAATGGTCACGACCGTCTTTTAAATATTCCTTAGTTATTTCTTCTAATATCTGATTGTTCATAATTCTTTAATCTTAAGTTTAATTTTTAAGTAAATCGGGACGCAGCTTTTTAGTTTTCTCCAACCTCATGGATTCTCTCCAAGCACTAATCTGAGAATGATTGCCGGAAAGCAGGACATCTGGTACTTTCATCCCGCGAAATTCTGATGGTCGAGTGTATTGAGGATATGCCAAAAGGTGTGCTTCAAAGCTTTCGTCCTCCAATGAACCCTCACCCCCAAGAACATTGGGGATATGACGGCTTACCGCATCAATTAATACAGAAGCAGCCAAGGCTCCATTAGTGATAACATAATCTCCTACGCTAACCTCGCGAGTAACTAGATGGTCACGGACTCTTTGGTCAACTCCTTCGTAGTGACCGCTAAGTAACAACAAATGCTTTTCTTTAGATAATTCCTTACAGAGGGATGATGTAAGCGGTTCTCCATCAGGAGCCATATAAATAATCTTTGTGTGATCTTCAGCTATATCTTCGATCGCTGAAAATATTGGCTCTGGTTTCATAACCATTCCTGAACCACCGCCAAATGGTCTGTCGTCAGTCTCCCTGTGCTTACCATCCGCCCACCGACGAATGTCCAATGAATTTACTTCAATAATTCCAGATTCGACAGCACGAGCGATTATACTTTCGCCAGTAAAACCTTCAAGTGTCTTTGGAAAGAGGGAAAGTACATCGAAACGCAGAATTGAGTCCATTTTGCGAATCATCACGAAAAGTAAAAAACATATACAAAGAAACGCTCAACAAAGCCTAGTCGTCCTTCGGTTCCTCTGTTGCTTTCTTTGGACTGGGTTTAGCTTTTTCGTCTGCAGCAGGCTCTTCCTTCTTGGAGTCTACCTCAACAACGGGTTCTTCTGATTTGGCTTCCTCTTTCGGAATTTCAGTTTGTTCATCCTTCACCTCTTCCTTATTCTCCTCTGCAGCAGACTCTTCTTTCTTGGGCTCTACTTTTGCGACCTTCTCTTCGGACTTGGCTTCCTCTTTCGGTGTTTCAGCTTGTTCAGCCTTCACCTCTTCCTTTTTTTCCTCTGCATCAGGCTTTTCCTTCTTGGCATTTTCATCTACTGCCGGTTCTTCTGCATTGGATTCACCTTTGGTTGCTTCCATTGTTGGCGCAGCTTTACCTTTCTTAGCACGAGCAATTCTTTTAGCGGCTTCTTTTTCTGAACGATCGAGCCACTGATCAGGAGTGAGACGGCCCTGCCTGATCAAACTTTTCGCCGTGTCAGTTGGTTGTGCACCAACACCAAGCCAATGATCGATACGTTCCATTTTGAGTTTCAACTCCTCTGTACGAGCATGAGCCTTAGGGTTGTACGTACCCAAAACTTCTATAAATTTGCCGTCTCGTCTAGCTGTGGATGGTGCTACCACCATGCGATAAAATGGTGCGTGGCGAGCACCGTGTCTTTGCAACCGAATCTTGATCATAATCTAATGAGTAAGTAAAGGGGAAGAATTTATTGAAAAGCTTTTAATCAAAGGAATTATCAAGCAAATTGTCAATGCAAAACCCTAATCCTGAGACCTCCACACACTCTGCTTCAATAAACCTTCAGTAAATGCCATTGGAATCTTGTCTTTTTTCAAACGGTCGTTTAAATATTTCACTTTCATGGATTCCACCTGCATGCCAAAACGAGCAAATGGGCAAAAAACAAAAGCTCGTTTACTTAGTACTACTGAAAAGTTGTTTGCTTCGCATGGTTTTGCTGGTGTCACCATGAGAGGAGTAGCGACAATGGCACAAACTAACATTGCTTCTGTTAATTATCATTTTGGCACCAAGGAAGCGATGGTATTAGAAATGCTGAAATCTAAAATTGGACCCATAAATAAAAAAAGAAAAGAGAGGTTGGCTGAAGCGAAACACAATTCATGTAACAACCCGTTACCAACTTCTGAGATTTTCAGAGCCCTTATCCTGCCCGTCGGCGAAGAAGTACAAAAACACTTTTCCAACCAGTCAAACATTGTAAACATCATTTCTCGTAGTTTTACTGAACCAGCAAGCTTTTTAGAAAAAATACATAAACATTTTTTTGGGGAATTATCTCAAATTTTCATCGATGAATTGAAATTAACTTACCCTGATGCAAATGAAGATGATATTTATTGGAATTTCCATTTTGCTATTGCTTCAATGCTTGGAGCATTTGCACAGCATCGAAGAATAAAAGATCTAACACAAGGGAGATGTAATGAAAATGCTATCTCTGAAATGATTAAACGATTAATAAAATTCGTTTCCTCTGGATTTGAAGCCGGCATGAATATAAAATTATGACAAATTGGCACATCCTTATCACCGTATCCCCACTCCTGCTTCTATCCTGTCAAACTAGACAATTAGAACAGATTCCTACAAGTGACTCCAAGATCCCTCATAGTTGGTCAACTAAAATTAAAGAATTATCATCTGATAACAATCAAACCTTTTGGGCTGAATCCTTTAATATTCAAAGGTTGACCGAATTAATAACACTTGCTCAGAAAAAAAACCCAGATCTGATATCTCTTACTGAACTTACAATTGCCACAGGCGAAGGTGCCACGATTGCTGGTACCAAACTCATGCCGATTGTAAATGCAGAATTAACCGGTTCACGTACCAAAAGAAATCTCATAGGGTTCAATTTCCCAGACAGCTCAACCTCCTTTACCACAAACAGCTTTAGCTCCGGAATTAATGTAAGTTGGGAACTTGATCTTTGGGGGAAAATTAAAGACTCTCACTCATCCTCCTTGAAAAGGTTTAATGCAACACTTGCGGATTTAAGTGCAGCACGACTTTCTCTTAGCGGACAAGTAGCAAAGACTTGGTTCGCAGGGCTTGAAAATAGCTTACAGATCAAACTTACTCAAAAAACGGTCAATACATACGCTCAAAATCGCTCTTTTATAAACGAACGTTATCGAAAAGGGCTCGCGACCGCATTGGAACAAAAGCTAGCTGAAGCAAGCTACCAATCTTCCCTGAGCATTCTCGCACAAAGAGAGAGGCGTCGCAATCAATTGGCACAATCCCTTCAATTATTTACTGGAGAGTATCCAAGTGGGGAACTTGATTTCAATGCGAGTGAAAATCTCCCTGATCTACGACTTCCTCAACTACCTCCGATTCCCTCGAAGGTAGTTCAATCTCGCCATGATTTAACCTCTGCTTTCATGACTCTTGAAGCAGCAGGCCTCGACTTAAAAATCGCAAAGAAAAACCTGCTTCCTTCTTTTACACTGATAGGGGGACCTGGGAGTCGTGCTGAAAGTATAAAAGATTTATTAGATGAAAAATATCGAGTGTGGGATATTTCTGGTGGAATCAGCCAACCGATCTTTCAGGCGGGCAGGCTAAAAGCAGGGATAAGAAAAGCAAAAGCCATGCAAAACTCTGCACTAGCTAACCTAAAAACTCTGACACTTCGTGCTTTTTCTGAAGTCGAGGATTCTCTCAACTCGGATATTTTATTGGAGGAAGAAGAAAACAGTTTAGAAACTGCGTCTCAAGCACTTTCCAAAGCTGCTGAGATTTGTTGGGAAAGGTATCAAAAAGGAGTTATTGAAATTTTTGACACATTGGATACACAGAGAAGGTCCTTTGATGCTCAAAGTCGTTTATTACAACTAAAAAAGGTTAGAGTTTTTAACAGAATTAACCTCTACCTAGCCATTGGGATGAATGCTATTCCAAACGAATCATGAAAAACCTTGTTCTCCTAGTTTCCTGCATAATAATAATTGGCGCTGCATATCTGCTAGGTAGATATTTAATCCATAGTAAACCAAAACCCATACCCAACGAGGTTGTCGAACAACTTCCTTATGTTGATATTCTAATAGCAAAAAAAACAATACGAAAAACAACCATTGAAACATTTGGTACCGTCAAAGCTCGAACCCAAACCAATCTAATTGCCGAGGTGTCCGGATTGATTGAAGCAGTCGCTCCTTTCTCCAAAGAATTTAACAGCTCTGTGACCTCTTTTCGAAACGGTGGATTTTTTGAAAAAGGAGATCTTCTAATAAAAATTGAAGATACAGATCTTTTGGCAAGAAAAGCGGATGCAATGGCCAATCAAAAGAGAACTGAATATCAGTTGGCACAGGAAAGAGCCCTCGCCGAGCAAGCTAAAACTGAATGGGGTGACAGAGATTGGAGCAAGGCATCAGATTTAGTTAAACGAATCCCACAAATTCAGAAAGCGGAAGCCGAAGCAAAATCAGCTCAAGCACATTACCATCTAGCAGTTAAAAACCTTGCAAGAGCTGAAGTTCGCGCTCCATTCCGAGGCCGTATTCTTAATATTCTTGCAGATGTGGGACAACAGGTTGGAGCAGGCGCATCATCTAGTCTTGCTCAAATATATTCAATCAAAACCGGGGATGTTCATTTTTCCTTAAGTAATAAGGAGCTCTCCTTTCTTGGATTTACTGATGGTCTCTCTCAGCAATCGAAACAAATTACAGCTCAAATTTTAGATGATGATGAAAAAGTGATTCACCAGGGATCCATCGATCGTTCGCTAGGTATTATTGACCCCAAAACTAGATTACATAACTTAGTTGCGAGCTTTGAAAATTGCTTTACTGACCCTTTCACAGGTTCATCCTTAGCAAAAAAGCCATTAGTCCTTGGTCAGTTTGTTAAACTTAAACTAATTGGACCCGAGATAGGAATATTTGTTGTTCCGATCTCCTCTTTTCGGTCAATGGATACAATTCTGATCTTAGACCAAGATAACCGGCTTAAATTTAGAAAGGTCAAAACGATTAAAAAAAATGGAGTTGATGCATGGATCAAGACAGGAGTCAAAGATGGAGAAAAGATTTGCATTACACCCCTGGACATAATTGCAGAGGGCATGAAAGTTCGAATTTCCAAACCTGTAATTGATTCCAACAGCAGCAAATTATGATAGCATGGTTTGCTAAGAATGGCGTTGCTGCCAATTTACTTGCCGGAATCATTTTACTCGCTGGAGTCATTTCGATTCGAGGTTTAAAAATGGAGCTTTTTCCAGATTTTGACCTAGATATAGTAACCGTTTCAGCAGTTTACCCTGGAGCAGCACCGCTTGAGGTGGAAGATGGAATTTGTAAACAAATTGAAGAAAAAATTTGGGATCTCACTGGAATTAAGGAGATGACTTCTTTTGCCAGAGAAAATACAGGCGTAGTCAGCATTCAAGTTGAAAAAGGGAAAGACGCAAAAACTCTCGCTGATGAAATTAAGGTAAGAGTGGATGCAATAAGTAACTTTCCTGAAGAAGCTGAAAAGCCTATTGTCGAAGTTATGACGGCAAAGAGACGCGTACTCGCTCTGGCAATACATGGTAAATGCGACGTGCAATCTCTTAGAAGGCTCGCCGAAAAAACTCAGGATGAACTGACAAATATATCCGGGATTACTCAAGTTGAGATTTCTGGAATAAGGAAACCCGAAATTGGCATTGAATTATCCGAGCAATCAATGAGAGCACATGGATTAAGCTTTGATACGGTGGCTCAGTCTCTAAAGCAAAACTCCACCGATATCCCGGGTGGGGTTGCCAGAACAACTGCCGGAGAAACACTTATCCGCACAACTGGAAAAGCTAGAATTGGGAAACAATTTGAGCAAATCGATATTGTCTCATCCCCAAATGGTTCCTCTGTTCAACTGATGGACATTGCAAATGTAAAGGATGGATTTGAAGACAAAGTTCTATACACAGAATTTAAAGGAGAACCAGCTGTTACACTTAGAGTTTTCAGAGTAGGAAAACAAAGTCCTCTCGATATTTCTGCAAAGGTGGCCAATTATGTTAAAAATCAAGAAAAGACTCTACCAAAAGAAATCAGAATGACCGTTTGGCAAGATAGTTCTTATTACTTGCAGGGTCGTCTGGATATGATGATTCGAAATGCTCAACATGGACTTATTCTGGTTTTTCTAGTTTTATCCTTTTTCTTACGACCATCCTTGGCGTTTTTTGTCGCACTAGGATTACCTATTTCTTTCATGGGGGCATTTGCCACAATGGGGGTAATTGGTGCATCTATTAATCTTGTTTCTTTATTTGCGTTTATAGTGGTTCTAGGAATTTTGGTCGATGATGCTATTGTAGTTGGAGAATCAGTTTATACCTTGGGTAAGAAAGGCTTAACACCGGTTGAAGCTTCGATAAAGGGAACTCAGCTTGTTGCAATACCCGTTACTTTTGCCATCTTAACAAGTGTAGTTGCATTTGTGCCACTCCTATTCCTTCCAGGGTGGCTAGGAAAACTAATGAAAGACATTCCACTTGTAGTCATCCCGGCACTTCTTTTTTCATTGGTAGAATCAAAGTTCATACTGCCCTACCACTTAACTTTTTGCAGGTTCAGTAATGGATCAAAAAATTGGTTCTCGCGTATGCAAGAGGCTGTGGCTGATGGATTAGAAAAATTTATTGTAAAAGTTTACTCTCCATTTTTACTTAAATGCCTACGTGTTCGATGGCCTGTAGTGGCGTGCTTTATTGCCATGCTGATTATTACATTTTCATTAATCTTAGGTGGTCATGTCAAATCTGTCAGAGGGGTACCACCAGTTCCATCCGATTACATATCAGTCAAAATTACCATGCAAGACGGAGTACCTGCAGCGACAACTGAGCGTTCCATTCAGCGGGTTGAGAATGCAAGGCTTGAGGTAGTTTCCTACTTAGAGTCACTGGGAGAACCCAATCCATTTAAGCATGATATGCGAACCATGGGAGCACAACCTTTCTCGGGTGGACCCAAAGGCTCATCAAACATAGTAACGGGCTCAAATATGGGAGAAGTTAGTGTGGAGCTTATAAAATCGGAAGACCGAACTAGAAGTGCACCTCAAATTTCAGCTCTTTGGAGAGATAGAATTGAGCCGTTACCCGGGGTGAAACAACTATATTTCGGTGATGTTGCTGCAGGAGGAAGTAAAACAGCACTGGACATTGAAATTGCCGGGCAAGATTTGGAAGACATGACGCAAGCTGCATTCGAACTCAAGCAACAATTCAAAAAATACCAGGGCCTTTTCGATATATCTGATACTTATTCGGGTGGTAAGAGAGAGTTGAAACTCAACCTCAACTCATCAGGGCATGCCCTAGGATTAACTCAAGCGGATTTGGGCAGGCAAGTACGACAAGCTTATTATGGTGACGAGATACAAAGGCTGCAGCGTGATCGAGAAGAGGTAAAGGTTATGCTACGCTACCCACTTGTAGACAGAAAAAACTTAAGTGCCTTGGCAGGGTTAAGAATAAGAACTCCAGCAGGAGTTGAGGTTCCATTGGAGGAAGTTGCTGATACAGAGTACGGAAAGGGTTACCCCACAATCAAGCGCTCAAATCGGTCTCGTATTATTAATGTTCAATCATCAGCAGATAAAATTATCGCCGACATTCCAAGTATTGAGCGTGATCTTGATAAATCCTTTTTACCGTTTCTTCGAACACAATTTCCAAATTTAAGATTTGCCTTTGTTGGAGAACGCAAAGAACAGAATGAAAGCGATTCAAGCCTTGCACAATCTGGATGGATTGCCCTGTTTGTTATTTATGCGCTACTTGCAATACCATTTCGGTCTTATTATCAACCTCTCCTGATAATGTCAGTTATTCCCTTCGGACTGATAGGTGCAGTTTTAGGTCATTTGCTTTTTTCTATTCCGCTTAGTCAGCTTTCCATGTTTGGAATTGTTGCATTAACTGGAGTAGTAATTAACGATAGCTTGGTTTTGGTTCACTATGTAAACCAGAATAGTAAAACGGGGTCTCTTTTAGAAGCTGCCCAAAAAGCGGGGATGGCAAGATTCAGACCAATACTTTTAACATCATTAACCACATTTGTCGGATTGCTGCCAATTCTATTTGAACGAAGTTTGCAGGCACAATTTTTAAAACCAATGGCGATTGCGATTGGTTTTGGTGTTCTTTTTGCGACCCTAATTACTCTAGTAATGGTTCCCTGCCTCTATTTAATTTTGGAGGATATTATTCAATGCCTTAAGAAACTTTTAAAGTTTTCTGGAGTTAAACCTGAAGCAGAAAGGTTTCCTGTCCAGCAATAAAAAGCTTCTTACTAGACTCTTTTTTCGGCTGTTGCCAAGATAGTTTCAAAGAATGGCTCGTTTTCTTCTTTTGCAACAATTTCGACTTTCACCTTCTGAAAACCACAATCTTTAATTGTTTTGTAGAGTTCGTTTTCAGCAAAGCCTAACCATCGGTCATTATATAAATCCCTGGCTTTCTCAAATTGATGCTGTTTTAGATCTATAATAATTACCTGCCCACCAGGATTCAATATTCTGTATGCCTCTTGTAAAGCAACTTCAGGATGCTCCGCATGGTGAAGGGACTGACTCATCAATACGAGATCAACAGACCCATCAGTCAGAGGAACTTTCTCGAGGTCACCGACTTTATAAACTAGGTTGGAAAGGCCGTTTTTCTTTGAGAGTTCTAATCCAATTCGAACCATACTTTTAGAACGGTCGATACAATACACCTTTTTTGCTCGTTCTGCCAGAAGTTGTGAAATGACTCCTTCTCCAGCACCTAAATCTGCTATAGTAATTTTAGGGACGAGGCGAAGAAGAAAATGACCGATCGCATCCCAGGAACGGCCAGGAACATAATTCTTTCCGAGTCGACCAGCAACTTCGTCAAAATATCTCTCACTTGCTCTTCTTCTGCGATCTGCAATGCGTTGAAGAGCAGACATGTCAGTTTCCCAAAACTCTTCATTAGAATCAGTGCTAAGGGCTAGCCTAACCACATCAAACTGTTTAGATTGATCTATAGCTAAAGCATAAAAGGTTTTCTTCCCCTCTTTTCTGATACTTACCATGTTGTATCTTCTCAGCAAAGATAGATGACTGGATATACGTGACTGTCCCATGTCCAAGACTTCCTGAAGTTCTGCAACTGAAAGTTCTTCCTCTTTAATAAGTCGAAGCATACGCAAGCGAGTACTGTCAGATAAAACCTGAAGGATTTCAGTTATTTTCAAAGTCACAATACAAGCTCCCTTATTAAAGAAAACCTTGGGTAAAAAGAGCTAAAGGTGGGATGACTCATTGCTAAAATAGTCATCCCGTAAATTGAATATTATTTCTTGTCCACCCAGCGGGAAAGACCATGAACCTTCCAACTTTGGATATTACCTTCGACATCTGTTTCAACAACATCCTCAATCTTTTTCCCTAGAAGCATCTGTCCAAGTGGAGTAAGATAAGAAAGTACATTATTATCAGGATCACTATCCCAAGCACCGAGTACAGTGTATGTATGTTCTTTGTTAGTCGACTGATCTAAAAGTTGCACAACGGAACCGATCCCTACCGAGTCGATCGAAACATCAACGAAATCAGTGGGTTTGGCTCGCATGATATCTGTTTGCAATTCTGATTGTCGTGCCAGCAAAACTTTCTGCTCATCTTTTGCCATATGATATTCAGCATTTTCACGAAGGTCACCATGCTCCCGGGCAGCTTCAATAGACAGTGAGTTTTCTGGGATTTTAACTTTCGTGAGCTCATCAAGGTCAGCCAACTTTTGGTCGTAACTTGATTGAGAAACTATCAAGGAATCATCCGTAACGACTGTACCAGAACTCGAATCACTGCTAGTACCGCCATCAAGCAGATCTTGTATTTCAGGAAACCTTTTGATGAAACGAGCAAGCAAAGAACGTTTGCTTAAGTCCTCAAAGCCCGGATTAAGAATCAAGGCTTGAGCTAGATCTTGTGCATTTTCAGCACTCCCCTTACTTAGTATGTCTGGCAGTAATTGTTTGTCTTCAGAAAGTATCTCCGCCAAAGGAATTCTGCGGGTAGATGAATTGTGCAGAGACTCATGATCAATAGCGGCAAATACTGCTGTTAATAACCTTGGGGTAATTAAATCTTTCAATGTATCCTTAAATTTAGACATTTCGCGGAATTTAAGTAGCCAAAGTAATACCGGTGCTTTTAATGTCTGTTCACCCAAAGCATCGTTTAGGGATTTAATTAATAATTTTGATTCATCTTGATCGATGAGAAAATGGGCACATTCACCAGAAAATTTAACAATGGTATTATGCATCAAATTCAAGACAATCGGCTTCCATGTTTCAGGGTAAACACGAGTGACCAAATCTAAAAAACGATTGTGAAATCTCGTTGGCATTAAATTAGCCAAGCGGGGCAAATCTTCTTCGCATTCGCTAAGAATTGAAGCCGATGTAGGTTCAAGTTTCTCCACATCTTCTTCCACATCACGAGCAAGATTATTACGAACCCAAATACCGTATAAGCGATCGGCATCGCTCAAATTACGAGCCTCTAATATAGCATTAGTTAAATCTTTAAGGACTTGTGGGAGATCTGCTTGGAGATCTTCTTTTTCAGCAGCTAAATCAAAAAGTTTTTCAGCTAAAACAATTTTCTCCTTCGATCTTTTCTCATCGAAGAAATCCTGCAAAATTTCCTGCTCAGGCTTGACTGGTTCATCCCGTAAAACATATGGTTCGGATTTTTTATTAGGAACAGCGACCCGCGGGTCCTTAACCAAAAGCTTCTTTGTCGCAGTCCACCATTTCTTTCCTTTAGCTGCACCAAATAAAAAATTTAGGATTCTTTCTATATCACGAGTAGGAGCACAACCATCTTCGAATTTGGATAAAATATCGATTATTAAGTCAACTGGTTCTTTTTTGGCCAATAAATTTATCTCTTCAGGATTATTCCTGTGTTTGGATATAATATGCTCATCCTCTAAAACTTCAATCTTACCTAAACAGAAGACCGGATCCATAGCGTGGCTCTTACGCTCATCATCCTCAAAATCAATCAATAACATTTTACGCTCCTGATCGAAACCGGAGATTTTACCCAAACCCCAGCTTCTGTGAATGCAATATGCACCTTCAGTCATTGCCTCAAGGGCTTGGCGCGAGGATTCAAGGGATGGATCTGTTACAATCAGTTGATCGATGATTTCAACATTCATTCAGGTAATTAATTAAGATATAAATTGGCAATTATTAACTAGAGGAAAAGCATCTAATCATAAGAAATTAAACCATATTGGCGAGAGAAAAGGAGGAGAAATACAAATGATTTTTATTTACTCTTAGTTTCTGGCTGCGGAACACGGAAAAGAAACCAAAAAGGAATGAGTAAAAAAAGTGCACCTAAAAAGTAAGCAAATGAAGATCCATATTTAAAAAAGATCAATCCAGCAAGTAATGGACCTATGGCTCGAGCCATAGAACCAGAAGAACGGAACACACCCAGATGAAAACCTTGATCCTGTTCATCCGAATGCAATGAAGTTAGTGAAGTTAATGTTGGACTAATAAAAGCAACGCCTGTCGACATTAAAAATAAAGATATAAAAAACCAAGATTCTCCATGCAAACTAGAAAGCATTAAAAATGCAATAAGACCAATTAAAATTCCAGCTAAAGCCATTCTTTTCTCCCCCACTCTTCCAACAAATCTTCGCACGAAAAAACCTTGGGCAAATATTAAAGTACCGCCGATTAGTAAAAACATTTTCGTTATTTGAATTGGATTATACGAAAATCTCTCAACTGCTAAAAAAGTAAGCGTAAATTCCATCCCTGAAAAAGAAATCATATAAAATAAATATGCAAGGCAAGCATCTCTTACTGCTGGGTTTTGTATTTGACCAAGTTGGAAAATAACCGGCTTTGCATCGTTTCTTACTTTTCTTTTTTCAACGGGTAAAGTTTCTTTAAAGGAAAAGGCTAGCCACGAAAGATTAATTAAGGCTAGAAGAAAACTAATTGCGGCTGCCACCGAAAAAGGATTTAAACTTAAGGCAGAGGAAGATTCATCAGCCAAAATAAATTGAGATGCATATCCACCAAGAGCCGGTCCGACAACAAAGCCAAGTCCAAATGCAACACCTACAAATGCCATTCCCTTGGAACGTGACTCTCGAGATGTAACATCCGCAATTGATGCTGTTGCAACAGACAAATTCCCACTAGCAATACCACTTAGTACACGGGATAGGACTAGAATCCAGAAATCTCCAGCAAAAACCCATAATCCGTACCCTAAGCAGGTTCCACCCAGTGTCATAAGTAAAACAGGTCGCCTACCAATTTTATCAGACAATCGTCCCCAAATAGGAGCAAAAAAGAACTGAAGTATGGCATAAAGAGATCCCAAAACCCCTCCGAATATGACCGTTTCAAAACGAAAACTCTTATTTTGAACAGCACCTTCAAATGCAAGCCCTTGTATGGAGATAACAAAATCCGTAAGAATACCGCCCCCAAGCAAACTTTCCCGTTCCAGATAATGATCAAGCATTTCGGGGAACAAAGGAAAAATAACGGAAAAACCTACCATATCCAAAAAGATTGTCAGGAAAACCACCCCAAAGGTAGCTTTTTTCTTGGTAGCTAAATCTCTATCGGTATCAACTGTCATGTTTTTCATCAAAGAGACTTATTTTTAGCCAATTCTGACAGTGCTTGAGAAACATTTGGAGGAACCAGACCGGTTTCTCTATCTCCAAAAAGGTGTACCTGTTTGATTAAACTCGAACTTGTGTAAAAATATTTCTCGTTGGGCATTAAGAATATTGTTTCCAATACGGAATCTAAGTGTCTGTTCATTTGAGCCATTTGAAATTCAAATTCAAAATCTGATACTGCACGTAAACCTCTGACAACAACACTCGCACCTATCTCTTTAGCATAATCAACCAATAATCCATCAAAAGACTCGACTGAAACATTGCCGAAATGGGAAATATTTTGCTGAATAAGGTCAACTCTTCTTCTGCAATCAAAAGCTGTTTCCTTAATTATGCTATCAGTTGAAACTGCAACAACAACATGGTCTAGAATTTTGGAAGCACGTTCCAAAACATCGAGGTGACCATAAGTGACAGGATCAAAAGTACCGGGATAAATCGCAGTTTTCATACAATGTGTATATAACTTATCGAATAATCAAAACAAGTCTACAACCAAGAATGCGTTGTTATTGCAAATAACTATTAGAGGTGTATTTATAAGGCTGTTTATGAATCTGCCAAATCTTCTAACTCTTTCCCGGATTCCCTTAATGCTATTAGTAATCGCTTTATTGTACCCGTCTTCAGAAAGCACATATCAATGGGTTCGTACCTCTGCTTTATTACTTTTCCTATTTGCAGCTCTGACTGATTGGCTTGACGGTTGGTTGGCTCGAAAAATTGGTCAAGTGTCAGAATTTGGAAAGTTTATGGATGCTCTTTCTGATAAGGTTTTAACTCTTGGTATGTTTATTAGCCTATTAGTTCTTGATGAAATTGGGAAATGGGCACTTTTTCCTGTTTTATTAATTCTGTCCCGCGAATTGTTAATTACAGGATTAAGGTTGGTTGCTTCAGCAAAAGGCAAAATATTGGCTGCGGAAAAAGTTGGAAAACTCAAAACTGTAATCCAATTATCCTGCATTTGCCTATTTCTTGGCAAAATTGCACTCGAAGACGATTTTGGTGAAATAATCGCAGAACCTTTGCACCAAGATTTAATTCAATTCCTTCTTTTGTCTGGTAGGGTAACTTTGATAATCGCTACTGTCATTACGGTTTTATCTGGAATTGTTTACCTTTCCAAATATTGGAATCTACTCATTGAAGATAATGAATAAAGATGGACTGGCTGGTTAAAAACCTAAGTACTCTTGGACCAGTCGGAACCAAGCTTCCGGCTCCTGGTACATTTGGCTCTCTGGTCGGTGTAATAATTTTTATCTTTTTGATTTCGCTATCAACCATTCCTCCTTTCTTCATACTCCTTTTCTTTTTTCTTCTCTTCATTTTAGGTATTCCAATGTGTAGCCGAGTGGAAGTTCTTCTGGGAAAAGCCGACCCGCCAGAGGTCATATGGGACGAGTTCACAGCTGTACCTCTAGTTTATATTTTTTGCATTAATGAATTAGATTCTTTTTTCATTTTGATAACCGGCTTTGCCCTTTTTCGATTTTTTGATATCGCAAAGCCATTTGGCATCAGAAAACTTCAGCTATTACCTGGAGGGGTTGGTGTTATGATAGACGACCTAGCAGCAGCACTTTGCTCGGCTTGTCTTCTTTACTTTGTTAAAACTTTTGCTTTGTCTTTTAATCAATACCTATTCTAAATATTATATTGATGAGTGAATCTGAACAAAACAACTCAAGCGAAATCCGATCATTCTCGTTGGAGGTTTCCAACAAAATGGGAATTCACGCTCGACCAGCGGCTATGGTCGTTCGTATTGCAACTAAGTATGATGGAAATATCTGGGTTGAGAAAGATGGTGAAAAAGTAAACGCAAAGAGTATAATGGGCATAATGATGCTTGCCGCAGCGAAGGGAACACTCCTCACTTTTCATATTGATTCAGAAGATGGTGAAAAGTTTGAGAAAGAAATGAGTGATCTATTTACATCTAAATTTCAGGACGAATAGAAAAAGCTTAATTATATTATCAATTCAGAAACGCGTTCTTCGTAAAAAGATTTCAAACATTCTTTTATTTCCGAAGGCCTCCTCATTTCCATAATTTTGGATCGAAGTTCATGAACTTCCGCCATCGTAAACCTTCGACCAAAAAACTTTAATTCGGGCAGCATAGTACTAGTTGCACTTAAAGCATCGACACCTAAGCCGATCAAAAGTGGAAGAAAATGTGGGTCGCCAGCAATTTCTCCACATAGTGTGACTTCAATATTTTTCTCTTTTGAAACTCTAGCAATTTGCTCAATAGCGCGAATGACGGCTGGATGGTGAGGCTCATAAAGATACGAAATTTCATTATTAATCCTGTCAACTGCTAAAAGGTATTGAACTAAGTCATTCGTCCCCACACTAAAGAAATCTACTTCATCGGCTAGCATATCACTGATGGTAACAGCAGATGGGGTTTCTATCATACAACCAACCTTAATGCCATGATCAAAATCAATCCCTCTTTCTTGTAATTCAGATTTTGCCTTAGTCAAAAATTCTTTTGCTCTAATTATTTCCCCTACCCCACTAATCATTGGAAACATGATATGAACGGGACCGTGAGCACTGACACGCAAAATTGCACGAAGCTGATCCAAAAAAATAGCTGGATGCCTCAAGCAATATCGTATTGCACGAAAACCCATAAAAGGGTTTTCTTCTTTCTCCCGACCGATAGAATCTAATATCTTATCACCTCCCAAGTCTAAGGTACGAATAGTAACGGGTTTACCATTTGCTGCACAAACTAGGCTTAAATAATCATCTACTTGTTGGTCTTCGGTTGGAATTTCATTTTTTCTGAGAAAAGTAGACTCCGTTCGAAAAAGACCAACTCCCTCACAATTATTTTCAAGCCCTTGGATAACTTCCCGACTTGAATCTGCGTTAACAAGAAATCTTATTTTCGTACCATCTTTAGTCTCAGCAGGGAGTTCAGATTCGCCAATCAGTAAATCAGTAAGCTTTTTTCTTTGTAAATCAACTTTTCCGTAACGAAACAAAGTTGTTTCAGACGGATTAATGATTGCCACCCCCTCGAAACCATCAATCAATAGGGTATCTGAATCAGACAGCTGTTCGATCAAACCTCGAAGACCAACCACAGCGGGAACACCGCTCGCACGAGCCATAATCACCGCATGACCTGTCCGACCACCTGTATCCGTGGCTATTCCAAGTATTTTATTTCGATCTAAAGATGCGGTATCAGATGGGCTAAGGTCTTCGGATGCTAAAATCCTTGGCTCTTCTAAAAAAGCGGTACCGGCACCAGTTTCACCGATCAGATTCCGTAGCAATCTTTTCGAAATATCCTTGAGGTCAGCTGCACGTTCACGAAGATACTCATCTTCCAATTGGTTAAAATAATCATGATACCTTTTAGTAACTCGAAAAACGCATTGCTCAATATTATCTCCTGAATCTTGGATTTCTTTATTAATATCATCAAAAAGAGCCTGATCTTCCAAGACCAACAAATGAGCATCAAAAATTCCCGCTTCTTTTTCACCAAGATTACTGGACACTGCTTTACGAATTTCCGTAATCTGGTCTCGGGTAATATCAACCGCTGTCTTGAACCTATCCAATTCAGATTCTCGTTCTGATTCATTTATTTGATAACTTGGAACTTCTACATCTTGATGTAAAAAGCGAAATACGGTACCATGAGCAATTCCAGGTGAACCGGGAATTCCAAAAAGTATTACTTCTTTTTTTATCTGAGGCATAAACTTTCTAAAACTTTAAAATTATTATGATTTAAAAGTGCATGAATTGAAAACAAAAAGAATATCGTTATTTATGAATTTATCCTGGTCTCCCAAAAACCTGCCTCATCTCCTAAAGATTCTTTGATTAACTGCTCAACCGATTCTTTATCAGTGTCGTTCTGAGCAAAGCAAAAACAACAGGAGCCGCTACCCGATACTCTAAAAGACAACCCATGCACTTTTTCCATCAGTTTAAAGAGGGGTGATAAAAAAAGATATTTATTTAAAATTACTGATTCGAAGTCATTATATAAAAACTGAATTGTTGGAATTGTGCCTTTCGACCAACTACGGATACGGTTTGATGCCCATGAGTCCTCGGAATATGAGCTTTTTTCTGAAAATCTTTGATAAAGTAATGGAGTTGAAAAACCAATTGGTGGTTGAAAGATAAATATTCTCTGCCTGTTCAAAGACACATTAACTTTATTTTCAAAATTATGAACATCCTCGCCCCGTCCTGTCACATGTGCCAATCCATTCGTAAGGAAAAAAGCGCAGTCGGAACCGAGTTCCTGGGCAATATTCCCTAACTCTGAATCACATAAAGGATTACCATTTAGTGAATTAAGCCCAAGAAGTGCAGACACAGCATCAGAACTCCCTCCACCTAATCCTGCCATGATTGGAATATTCTTCTGTATTGTCACTTTCACACCAGTTCGGTCACCCGTGACTTGGCGCCATTGCCGTACAGCTGCGCAAGCAAGGTTCTGCCCACCTGAAAGAGAATCATTCCCAATACAAATGCATGTAACTTCATCCAATAAATCTGTTTTCTCCAGGGTAACATAGTCTGACAGGTCAATTTTGCTAATGACCGACTGAATTTGATGAAAATCATCAGATCTCCTACCAGTTATTGCTAAAAATAAATTAATTTTTGCAGGAGCCGGCACAGTGATTTTTTCTATGGCTTTACTAAGTCCCATTTGATCTTATTTAACTATCAATAAACAAAGATTGATGCGATGAGAAAGAATTGTATTGGCTCATCAATAAGAGAGGACATGATAGTAAAATGACAAATTCAAAAACCGAAGTTATCCTTGCCCTAGACGTTGAAAGTCGTGCCAAAGCAGAAAATATTTTGGAAAAAACCGGAGATGATTTGCAATGGGTAAAAATTGGATTGCAGACTTATTTGCGGGATGGTGATAGTTTTTTGAAAGATGTTTCAGCAAGCGGTAAATCAATATTTCTCGACTTAAAATTGCACGACATTCCAAATACAATGACAAAGGCAATAGAAAGTTTGTCATCACTTCCAATTAAAATGCTTACCCTACACTCAACTGCTGGTCCGGAAGCACTAGCAAAATGCACACAAGTGGCAAAAGAATTTCTTCCTAATACCCAATTGCTTGCTGTTACTGTTCTTACTTCAATGAATCAAGCTAACCTAAATGCAATTGGGGTGAATATTGATATATCGAAACAAGTAGATAATTTGGCCAAAATGTCTATTGAATCAGGAATTAATGGGATCGTTTCATCTCCACTTGAATTAATCAGGCTAAGACCACAACTTCCATCAAAAACAATTTTTGTAACCCCTGGTATTCGACCAATTGGGTCATCAAGTGGAGATCAAAAAAGAATAATGACGCCCAAACAAGCTGCTAATTCAGGGGCAAACTTCCTCGTAATTGGAAGACCCATTTTAGAAGCAGTGGAACCGAAAAAAACTCTCATAGAAATTCAGACAGAGCTTAACTTATGAAGCACATCGCGATTCTTCTTGCCGGTGGTTCAAGTAAAAGAATGAAACAACCGGGAAAGGATAAACTTTTACATCCAATCAAAGAAACCAATGCATTTCGTCTTTGCTATAAAGCTTTCACCGGATCATTAGAGATCGAAAAAATAGTTATTGTCTATCGTGATGAGGATCAAAAAGCATTATTAAAAAAAGAAATCGATCTTGTTAACCAGGAATCACGAAGGGATTTAAAACCAGTTTTCACTCAAGGTGGTAAAGAAAGAATGCACTCTGTTGCCAATGCATTGGCAAACTGCCCAGAATCATGTGAATTTGTATATATTCATGACTGTGCTAGACCAATGATAACTTCAGCAACTATCGACAAACTAAAGAATATTGTTTCCAAGGAAGGTGCTGCAGTAATAGCTAGACCATTACATGATACAGTTAAAAAAATCTTAGACTTTGCCCCTAAAAAGAACACACTTTTGTCTTTAACTGAAACAGTTGATAGGGAGGAGCTATGGATAATGGAGACACCACAATGCTCAAACATTGGCTGGCTTAAAGAAGGCATTAAGATTGCAAAAGAAAAAAACATACTCGTCACTGATGAGGTATCAATTCTTGAACTAGTTGCAAAACCCGTTTCGCTTGTAAATATCAATTATCCAAACCCTAAAATCACTGCACCGGCAGATTTGACTTTTATAAATTTTCTACTTTCTCAAACATGACACTTGATACACCAATTTTAATTGGACATGGATATGACTTGCACCGGTTTGCTCGTGGCAGGAAACTCATTTTAGGAGGGGTGGAAATACCATCAGAGATGGGTTTGCTCGGTCACTCCGACGCCGATTGCCTAATACATGCATTATCTGATGCGATTTTAGGCGCACTCGGACTACCAGACATTGGTCATTATTTCCCGGACAGTTCCCCGGAAAATAAAGATTTAGACTCGTTAATTATCCTAAAAAAAGCAGTAACGGAGACAGGGAATCAAGGTTTTAAACTTGGAAACATTGATCTTACACTTGTTTTGGAAGAGCCAAAGATTGCTCCCTACTCTAAGCAAATCAAAGAAAAACTTTCTGACTGCTGCGGACTTGAAGTCGAACGGATTGGTATAAAGGCAACTACAAACGAGGGATTAGGAGCAATCGGCAGAAAGGAAGGAATTGCTGCCTTCGCTGTATGCACCTTAATTAAAGACTAACTTAACAAATAATTTGATCGGCTTCAAAAAAGCGATTAATCTCTGTTAGTGCGGATTCCGGACTATCTGAGGCATGAACAATATTTCTCATTCGATCTGTGCCAAGATCGCCTCGAATTGTACCCTTAGGAGCAATTGTAGAATCAGTCGGACCAACTAGGTCACGAACACCTTGAATAACATTCTCTCCCTCTAATGCTAATGCGAGTACTGGACATGAACTCATAAAAGCTGCGATTTCAGGAAAAAAAGGTAAATCAGCAACATGTGCATAATGTTCGCTCAAAAGGGCGTCATCAAGTTGAACGACTTTACTTCCAATTATGGAATAGCCTGCATTTTCAAAACGACTGATAACCTCACCAATATGAGAATTTTCAACACAATCGGGTTTTAATAAGATAAGTGATCTTTGCATAAATATAAGGGAAGAGTAAAACTATTCACGATAGTAAATAGACAAATTTGTTACGAAGATTTTTGATCGTTATTTTTATCTTCAGTTGAAACTGAAACTTTTTCGGAAACTTCATCTTGAGAGAAATAAAGTTTGGGATCATCATTATCTGTAATTAAGACATGAATGGATTTGTTTTTCCTCAGACTGCCTCCTAAGACTTCTTCCGCGAGAGAATCCTCTAGGTATTTTTCAACGGCACGCCTTAGAGGGCGTGCACCAAGTTTGTTATCATATCCTTTATCAATGAGAAACTCCTTTACTTGATCAGAAATAACTAACTTCAATTTTTTATCCTTTAACCGATCGGTTACCTTTTCAAGTTCAAGGTCTACAATTGCGCGCATACTTGCCTTTACCAAAGGGCGGAAAATAACAATTTCAGTCAATCTATTCAAAAACTCAGGTTTGAATGTTTTCTTAGCTTCGTCCATGATTTTGTCTTTCGTACTGTCAAAATCATCTTCTGAGTTTCCTGAGGAAAAGCCAAGTGAGCTATTTCTTTGCAGTATATGAGCCCCAACATTGGAAGTCATAATCAAAATGGTATTTCGAAAATCGACTTTCCTTCCTAAACTGTCAGTTAGACGACCATCTTCCAATATTTGTAATAATATTTGAGCTACATCTGGATGTGCTTTTTCTATTTCGTCAAACAATATAACGGCATAAGGTTTCCTGCGAATAGCCTCAGTTAGTTGTCCACCTTCCTCATGTCCAACATAACCAGGAGGTGAACCGATCATCCTCGAAACAGCATGTTTTTCCATGTATTCTGACATATCAATCTGAATCAAAGAGTCTTGGTCACCGAAAATTCGTTCAGCAAGAACTTTGGCTAGATGAGTTTTACCAACGCCAGTTGGTCCAAGAAACATAAAAGACCCAATTGGTCGTTTTGGATCTTTCAGGTCAGCTCGCGAGCGCCTGAGTGCTTTGGATACAACTTCAGTTGCAAAATCCTGTCCAACAATTTGTTTTCTCAGTTCAGATTCTAATTTAAGAAGTTTCTTTGACTCTTTAGCCTCCATTCGGTTCAAAGGAATACCCGTCCAGTCAGCTATAACTTGAAGCATGTCATCTTCATCAACATTGGCACGTTCCTCTTCGCGACTCTTCTTCCATTTTTCAAGGACTCTTTCTCTTTTAGCTCTTAGTTTCTTTTCCTTGTCCCGAGCTTCAGCAGCTTCCTCAAAATTTTGGTCGGAAATAGCAGTCTCTTTAATCATGCAAACTTCTTTAATCTCATCCGAAAGTTTCTCGATTTCAGGTGGTCTCTTTAGGGATTCCATCCGAGATCTAGCACCAGCTTCATCAACTGCGTCTATTGCTTTATCTGGTAAAAATTTTCCAGTTACATACCGATCAGTGAGCTTTGCAGCAGCGACAAGTGCTTTATCAGTAAAATTAACATTGTGGTGCTCTTCGTATTTTGGGCGGATTCCCTTCAAAATTAGAACTGTATCATCAACCGATGGTGCTTCCACCTTGACTGACTGAAATCTTCGATCCAAAGCACTATCCTTCTCAATATACTTTCTGTATTCAGCAAGGGTTGTGGCTCCGATACACTGCAGTTCACCACGACTCAAAGCAGGTTTAAAAATATTTGATGCATCCATCGCTCCTTCTGCTGCACCGGCTCCTACAATTGTATGCATCTCATCAATAAATATTATGATATTCTTAGCTTTCTTAAGCTCATCCATCACCGCTTTTATTCGCTCTTCAAATTGTCCCCGATACTTTGTACCCGCAACCATCAAAGCCAAATCCAATGTAACTACTTTCTTGTCAAGAAGGTTTTCCGGCACCATACCTGATGCGATTTGCTGCGCTAAACCTTCAACAATGGCAGTTTTACCAACACCAGCTTCGCCGATTAGCACGGGGTTATTTTTAGTCCTCCTGCATAGAACCTGCGTAACTCGCCTGATTTCGTTTTCACGACCAACAACAGGGTCCATTTCACCATTCTTAGCAATTTCTGTCAAATCCCTACCAAATGCCTTGAGTGCAGGTGTTTTTTGATCTTTGCCTTTTTCCTCAGTTGATCCGCTTCCGACAACCGAAGGTTCAGATTCTTCACTTGATGAAAAATTAGGATCTAACTCAGATAGAATTTCATTACGACACCTCTCAACATCTACATCTAAAGACTTTAAAACTCGGGCTGCAACGCCTTCACCTTCTCGAAGTAAACCAAGCAAAATATGTTCTGTACCTACATAGCTGTGATTCAAAGATTTAGCCTCCTTCCCTGCTAATGCTAGAACCTTTTTAACCCTTGGGGTGTAAGGGACATTACCAGAAGGTTTTGCCTCAGGACCTAGACCAACCTGTTCATCAACGGCTTGTCGAACGGTATCAAGATCCAACCCCATTTTCTGTAAAACATTAACGGCAACGCCTTGTCCAAGGTTAATTAAACCAAGCAAGAGGTGCTCTGTCCCGACATAATTGTGGTGAAATCTATCTGCCTCTTTCCTTGCAAGAGCCAAAACTTGTTGTGCACGAGGGGTGAAGTTACTCATCGGTTCAGACATATTATATTTTATACCCTTCTATTTAATAAAGTCAATTATCAGCTATTTAAGACTAAGGATGGAGTTCGCGCAAAATGGTTGCGTAAAACTTCTGCTCTTAATTCATCTCTACTTGACGGCTCAATCGATTTACCGGCAGAAAATTGCACATGACCGGGTTGAATCTCAATAAACATCTTATCAGCAAGTCCGCGAAATTTTTCAGGTAACATACCAAAATCAGTCGCTAACCTGACGAGAGAAAGAAGATCCATTGCTTCGGAACTTTGCATCAAATGACAGGTTTTCAATATTCCGATTGCACGACTCATCTTATCCGTAAGCTTAGTCCTGTCATCCTGTAGAAGTTTCTCGCGGGCATTATTTTCCTGCTGAACCAAACTTTTAAGAGTCGTATTCAAACGATCAATAATTGCAACCTCTGACTCGCCGAGCGTTTGTTGATTAGAAATTTGAAAAATACTGCCATTTGCATCGGAACCCTCACCAAATAATCCTCTTACCGCGATACCAAGTTGGTTAACAGCATTAATGACCTTGTCCATATTTTTAGACATAACTAAACCAGGTAAGTGCATCATTACAGATGCTCTCATTCCAGTTCCTAAATTAGTGGGACAAGCGGTTAAAAAGCCCAACTCACAATCATAGGCATAGTTTATGGCAGATTCTATTCCAGAATCAACCGCATCAGCAGCCTTCCATACAGAATTAAAATCCAAACCAGGTCGAAGAACCTGAATTCTCAGATGATCCTCCTCATTAATCATGATACAACAGGAACGATCGGGACTTAAAACAATCCCTGATCCCTCATCGACTTGAGACAACTCTGGACTGATCAAATGTTGTTCAACTAAGATTTGTCTATCTAATTCACTTAAATCATCTACCTCTACAGAGATAGAATCGTTTAAGTGCTTAATTCCACTAAGTGCTTCAATGCATTGTGATAACACGGCCCGTTTTTGAGATACTTCTGCCCGACCAGGAAAAGGAAATTGCCTGAGGTTTCGAGCTAATCGAATTCGAGTACTCAAAGTAACCGGAATTGCTTTGGGAGTTTTCTTCCCTTTTACTTCCTGACTGAGTATGTTGTGAAACATGTGAATTCCCCCCTACGCCTTAGCTTTGGTTTTACTTTCTAGGTCACGTAGTTCATCTCTTAGCTTCGCCGCTTTTTCAAAATCCTCTTTTTCAACTGCTTCACTTAATTCTCCGCGTAAACTCTCAACTGATCGCTCAAATTTAATCCTTGAAACCGAACCAGCAGGCACCTTACCTAAGTGCTTCGTCCCTGCGTGCATTCCATCTAGAAGAGGATCAAGCACTGGGCGAAAAACATGATAACAAGCCTCACAACCCAAACGCCCACCCTTTTTGAATTCCTGATGAGTGGTACCACAACTCTCACAAACCATTGAATTTCCACCCGTATCGACTTCAAGCTCAACTTTATCCATTAAGCTGCTGATGGAGAGGTTTTCCGGATTTGTTACACCCTTAGCTTGTGCACAAGACTCACACAAGTCCATTTTATGCATCTGACCGTTAAGAATTTGTGTTAGATGAACAGTCGCTTGTTTGTCACAATGATGGCACTTCATATTTTCGTAATTAAATTAAAATAATAGCTTACTACTTTTTAAAGTAAATTCAATGCGGATCATAGAAATTGTATAAAGAATAATTTCATGAAAGTATGACTACTGAGTAAGATGCTCTCCATCTGTTAGTACCTTCTGACGAAATAAGTCTATCAGTTGTTGAGTCATAGCCCCAGGCACTCCATTCCCGACCTCCCTGTGATCGACTTCAACACATGGTATAACCTCAGCTGCAGTCCCGGTCAAAAAGCACTCGTCTGCGGTCCACAAATCATACCTTGTCAAAGCCTGCTCTCGGCAAGGAAACCCAAGTTCTTCAGCAAGGTCAATTACCGCACCGCGGGTAATCCCCCTCAGTGAGCCTGCATCCAAAGGAGGGGTAAAAATAACTCCTTTAGAAATGATGAATACATTATCTCCGGTACACTCGGCAATCTCACCCTTATCATTAAGCATAAGTGCTTCCTGGTACCCTACCTTCTTTGCTTCAATTTTTGCTAATATATTGTTTAAATAATTTAAACTTTTAATGGCAGGGGGAAGTGCTGATGCATTTATCCGACGGGTTGGAACAGAAATAATCTTCAGACCATTTTTGTACAATTCTTCGGGATATAACTGAATATCGTCAGCAATGATAATTACATTTCCGGGTCCACAACCGTCTGGAGTCAATCCAAGATGTCCAGGACCACGTGTAACAACTAAACGAACATACCCATTTTGCAGATCATTAGCTAAACAAGTATCGCAAACCGCCTTCTTAAACTGCTCCCGTTTTAACGGTAAATCTAAAAGAATTGCTTTTGCTGAATATTCCAATCGCTCAAGGTGCTCCTCAAGTTTAAAAACACATCCGTTATACAAGCGTATACCTTCGAAAACTCCATCGCCATATAGCAATCCGTGGTCAAAAACCGATATCTTAGCATCTTCTTTCGCAACTAAATCTCCATTTAAGTAAATTTTCATACCTATGTTACTTATGAAGTAAATTATCGCCGATTGCGAGAATCAAGAGAAAAGGTTATTCACCTATTCGCAATTAAGTGCTCTACCACACTGGGATCGGCTAAAGTCGATATATCACCTATTTCATCCGTTTCATCAGTGGCGATCTTCCTTAATATTCTTCTCATAATTTTACCCGACCTAGTCTTAGGCAAAGCTGGGGCCCAATGAATTTGATCAGGTGTTGCAATAGGGCCAATTACGTTTCGAACTTGATGCCTTAACTCCGCTCTTAGTTCATCGGAATAATCAACTCCGGCGTTTAATGTTACAAATGCATAGATGCCCTCTCCTTTAACTTCATGTGGAAAACCAACCACTGCAGATTCCGCAACTGAAGAATGCGCAACCAAGGCACTTTCAACTTCAGCAGTACCCATTCGATGCCCCGAAACATTTATAACATCGTCCACACGGCCGGTTATCCAATAATATCCATCTTCATCCCGACGACAACCATCGCCGGTAAAATAATAACCCTTATATTGTTGAAAATAAGTACTCTCAAAGCGCTCATGGTCCCCATAAATGGTTCGCATTTGCCCTGGCCACGGTTCCTTCATTGCCAAAACTCCGCTCACGCCATTTCCCTTAATCTCTTGCCCCGTTTGAGGGTCAAGAATCATTGGTTTAACCCCAAAAAATGGAAATGTAGCAGATCCAGGTTTCAGCGGAGTTGCTCCTGGAAGGGGTGATATAAGAATCCCCCCCGTTTCCGTTTGCCACCATGTGTCAACAATCGGACATCTTTCCTTTCCCGCATTTCGATAATACCAACGCCATGCCTCTGGATTGATAGGTTCTCCAACGCTTCCCAATATGCGTAGACTTTCCAACTTGTACTTATTTGGCCATTCCTCACCGGCGGCAGCAATGGCACGAATCGCAGTAGGAGCGGTGTAAAATTGATTAACCTTCCACTTTTCAATTCCCTGCCAATACCGATCGGGGTTAGGATATGTTGGAATACTCTCAAACATTAGAGTCGTCGCACCATTTGCAAGGGGGCCGTAAACGATGTATGAATGACCGGTTATCCAACCGATATCAGCAGCACAGAAGTAAATGTCATCCTCATGATAATCAAAAATATATTTGTGCGTGGTTGCGGTGTACACCATATATCCTGCCGTTGTGTGCAATACACCCTTTGGTTTCCCAGTAGACCCGGAAGTATAGAGTACGAAAAGGGGATCCTCCGCATCCATTTCCTCGCACGGACAGTCAACACTTGCCTTTTCCATTTCCTCATCCCACCAGAAATCTCGCCCGTCTTTCATTTCACAAGTAATTCCAGATTCATCTGCCAAACGACGAACCACGATACAGGTTTGTACATCATCGTCCATCTGTGATGAGGCTTTATCCATCGCTTGATCAGCATTGGGTTTCATTGGGATCGCTTTCGCTCCACGAAAAGTTCCATTTGCAGTAATAACTGTTTTACAGGAAGAATCGACAATCCGATCGGATAAAGCCTCTGCTGAAAAGCCTCCAAAAACTACCGAATGCACGGCACCCATTCGGGCACAAGCAAGCATAGCTATTGTCGCCTCAAGGACCATTGGCATATAAATCGATACTCGATCTCCTTTCTTAACCCCCTTGCTTTTCAAGACGTTTGTAAACTTACAAACCTGTTCATGCAATTCCCTGTAGCTTAATGTTTGATCCTCTCCGGGTTCGTTACCTTCCCAGATAATAGCCGTTTTATCGGGTCGGAGATCTAAATGCCTATCAACGCAATTATAACATACATTTGTTTTTGCTCCGCTAAACCACTTTATATCAATAGGCCCCTCACCCATGTTATAATTGTAAGAACTAACTTGATTCCATTTTTCAAACCAGTGAAATTCAGATGCAATATTTGACCAAAAACCAGACGGGTCCTCAATACTCTTTTGGTATTCTTTGCGATATGCATCCAAACTACCAACATGGGCTTGATTGGAAATATTTTCGGGTGGATTAACTAATGCGGAGAGGTCTTGTTCACTCATAATTTAAAAGAATTAAGGATTTTTTAACTTTTAGGCGATTGCCCTTCGCTTGTCGATGAGTTTTAAGATAGGAATTTATGTTAACTAAGGAATTAGATTACGAGCTACCATCCGAATTAATTGCACAATCTCCGGTCAAGCAGCGAGATCAATCCAGATTACTGCTCTACAATCGAAATACTGAAGAATTAAGTCACCATTCATTTAATGAACTTCCCAATCTGCTACCACCAAACCTTTCGATTTTCAGAAATAATGTTTCTGTTCTTAAAGCACGTATTTATGGAAAAAGACAAAATGGAGGGAATGTTGAGTGCCTCCTCCTTAAACCAGAAGAATCTTTAAAAAATACTTGGAAGTGCCTAGTTAAACCTGGAGCCAAAACTCTTAAAGCAAAAAAATTTGGATGGGACGGAGAGTATTCAGCTGAAATTATTGAAAAAACAAAATCCAACGAATATGTTGTTAAATTTATTCTGTATAAGGATTCTGATCCAACCTCACTTGCTCAAAGAATTGGCAACCTTCCTCTTCCCCCATATGTCCGTCGCCCAATCGACTCAACTGACGAGATTCGATACCAAACCGTATATGCGAGAAATGAGCATCGGTCCGCAGTTGCCGCACCCACGGCTGGTCTCCATTTTACTCCAAATGTATTTTCTAAACTTGAGTTACTTGGACATAAAATACACGACTTAACCTTATCTGTTGGGTTGGGAACATTTCGTCCGGTTGAAACCGAAAAGATTGACGACCATCCAATGCATGAAGAAGAATACTTACTGCCTCCTGAAACCCAAAGAGCTCTTTTTGCCAAAACTCGTAAGCACCTCGCAATCGGAACCACTTCAGTCCGGTCAATCGAACATTATTTGTCTGAATTTCAAGTTCCAAGCGATCAAGATCTTAAATTGGAAACCAATCTTTTTATTAAACCACCCTACAATTTTTCGGGGATTAATCATTTACTCACAAATTTCCACTTACCCGGATCGACTCTTCTTTGCTTAGTTGCTGCTTTTCTAAAACCAGGTGAAAAAACTGGACTCAAAATTCTGAAAAAAATATACGCAAAGGCAATTGAAGAAAGATACCGCTTTTTTTCATACGGCGATTCTATGTTGATTTTGTAATGCATCTTTGTGGAAGATTTACAAAAGTACATTAAAATATTTACATGAGTTGAACTTAACCCATTCGAAAAAATGAATTTTAAACTCTACTCCGAAACTTCAAGTTTCTTCGATGTCTGATTGAAGTAAACTTTTCTAGGCAATGCCTGTTTAATAAAATACAACCAATCTCCATTACGATGACGAAAAATATGTGGATATATACCAGGACTTGTCCAAAGCCATTTTTCTGAAGGACTCCACATCCATAATGAATTTTTTTGATTATTATTGCTAAAAAGCCAACCATGGTGCTGATGGTATATCCAATTATTGTCGTTCTCGAAATAATTACCGAACCAATTAGAGCTTTTCCAACCAAGTTGGGATAAATTAAAAGAGTCAGAAAGAACGCCCTTGTTCGTTTTTGCTGTATCACTGCTTTCGTTTGCAGCAGAATCTAACTTTTTCAAACGGATGAATAAAGTTGCTGAAAGACCATTAGATGATCCATTGATTAGTACGCGTGTGTTAGCATCGATGGATTTGGCAGATGCAAAGCCTTCTTGAATTATTAAGTTTGAATTAGCACTTTCCCAAGAAATTTCAGATTGAGAAAGTGGAGATAAAGATCCATCATCATAACGAATAATAGCTTCCAATTGAGATAACTCACCTGAATAAAGAGAGGAAAACTCTGATTTGACAACTAATTCGTCAGGGACAATTAGTTGATTAATTAATCCAACCCGGTTTAAAATGGATGAAGGCGAATGACGATTTAGTCCATAAAAAGTACCGCCAATAAAACCTTCATTAGTTACTTCTGCTGACACAATGCTAACCATAGACAATAATGTGAAAATTGCCGTGCTTAGCATTGTAAAAAGGTTTGTTCGCATGATGATAATATAAACATGTAGGGTTCACTTATTTTGGTCAATAAAAAGATCATTTCAATAAACATGAATTATCGACAAATCTAATAAGCTAATGTAAATTGGTGTAATATGTTCATTTCAATCAAAAGCATAGTTACAATTTTGATTTTTTTACTATCAATGGTAAAAATCATCAATGCAGCGATATCCTACACTTTTGAACCGCTGAGAAATCATAACAAAATTGAGGTTATATTAAGCAAAGGAGAGTTTTTTGGGGAAGGTCAGGTAAAAGGCTTTTTTGGTAATGTACTTGGCGAAATCAATTTTTCAATGGATAAACCGTCCATGACCAATGGGACAGTTTTAATTGATGCTAAGTCCCTGTATTTTGGTTATCACAAGGTTGATGGTGATGCAAAAAAAAGAACTTGGTTAGATGTTGGCGAATTCCCCCAAATTGTATTCAAATTGAATAGTTTGGAAAATATCCAGTGGTCTAACGATATTGTCAAAGCTGATGCTCGGGGTACTCTCTCTCTTAAAAATCTTTCGCGCCAGATTAGTTTTCCTGTTATCATAAAACATGGTCATTCCATGCGAAAAAAATTTGACGGGATACCTGGAGATTTACTTTTTCTCAAAGGTGAATTTCAAATTAGCAGAGAATTTCTTGGTATAAATCCAGGTAAAATGCTCAATATAATAAAAGACAGCATACAAATTAAAATTTCCCTGATAGGATGCACGCAAGGTAAAGACCCTTTACTTCCTTCAAAACTTTTCCTTCGGTAATATTTAATTAACCCGGGTGCCAAGTGAGAGCATGACACAATGCCAACCCCAAGGCATCGGATTGATCAAATGGTAAAGGGCTTGGCAGATTTAACATTTGAGAAAGCGTTTGGGACATTTGTTCTTTACTTGCTCGTCCAAACCCTACGACCGCCTGCTTAACCCGAAGAGGAGCATACTCGAAAACTGGAACTTCTCTTATCGCCGGTGCGGACAAGGCAGAACCTCTTGCTGCGCCCATAATTTGTGCCGTTTTAAAATTTTGCACATAAATTGTTGCCTCACAGGAAACATGCCTAGGCTTCCACACTTCAAGTAAGTGAGCAACAGCTTCATGGATTCGACCGAGGCAGGAAATCGAGTCAATTTTTGGTTTTAATACAAGGGTCTGTGAATGAAGTAGTTGGTAGGAATTTGCCTTACACTCAAGCACTGCCAAACCAGTTCCGCGCAGACTCGGATCGATCCCTAAAATCCTTCCTTCGAATGGAACCTTCCTCAACAAAATCTTTGCATCCATATTTGTGGACTTTTTCGATTGACCAGCTAAATGCTGAGCCCAAAGTTTTCGTGAACTTTTGCTCATTAAATCACCCTACAAAATCATACGAAGACCAGCGAGCACTATAAAAAACCAAACTAATTTTTCAAAAAGTAACTGATTAATGTGCTTCACAATAAATGGGGCAACGCAGGCACCAATAACGGCAGGAATAAACATCCAACAACTAACTGACATTGAATCAATAGTGATAATTCCCAAATCTACCATAAAAGGAACTTTAATCACATTAACAATCAGAAATAACCAAGCTGATGTACCAATAAATGCGTATTTCGGTAAAGCCATGGCTAAAAGATAAAGTTGAGCGATTGGACCAGCGGCATTAGCGAGCATAGTGGCAACTCCCCCCAGTAAACCAAAAAACAACCCTAATATGATTGAGCCCTGTCGGTTATTTTCAACTCGAGAATCCTGAGCCTTGTCATGCTTACGAATTTTAACCAAGAAATGGAGAACAGTCATGCTGAGCAAAATCGAACCTATAACATATTTTAATTGCCTAACCCTTCCATCGCCCTCCTGAAAGTAATCAAAAATCCACCATCCAAAAACCGTCCCCACAATAAAACAGGGCAGTAAACGGAAAATAAATTTCCATTCAGTATGCTTCCGATAAACGAGCGTTGCAGTTAAGTCAGCCGCAATTAAAACGGGCAACAAAAGACCTACCGAAAGAGGAACTCCGGCCAAACCTATCGCATCTTCCAAAACCAACGCGTACATGGCTACAGTTAGATTACCTGCCCCGGGTAGTCCGCCTTTACTCATTCCCATGATCAAGGAACCTAAACATAAGATTGTCCAATGAGTGTATGAAAGAGCTTCCATTTTAAAATATATGCGTAACTGGCAGCTTAATTAATTTTCAACAATTTTAAACTGCTTTAAAAAAAGTCCCGTCTTTAACTTCAAATGTTTCCCAAGTCTGTCGGTCATCACCTTCGGGGAAAGAGGTCCCTGTAGCAAAGACCTGTGCTTCATCAGGAAGTAATTTTTTAAAATTTTCCTTACGCTCAACATCGAGTTCACCAATAACATCATCAGCCAGAACAACAGGAATCCGACTCGTTGCCTCTCGTAAAAAATCAAACTCTGCTAATCTCAACCCCAAAACTAAACCTTTCTGCTGACCTTCAGATGCAAAAGTTCTCGCATCCCTTCCTTCTATATTAAGTTCAAAATCATCTCGGTGTGGTCCACTGCGCGTGGAACCGAATTGACGATCCTTTAAGCGGTCTCTTAAAAGTTTTAGGCTTAATTCATCCTCAGTACGAACAACTAAATCGGGACGATAAAACAATGTGGCAACTTCCCTTCCTCCAGTAAGCGATGAATAGTAATTCCTTAATGAATTTGAAAGTTTTGGGAATGCTACCTCCCTAAGCTGAAAAACTTTATTTGCAGCGGGTATTAAGATACGCTCAAATGCATCTAATTCTTTGTCGCTTCCATTATGTTTAAGCAAAGAATTCCTATCCTTCAATGAACGATGGAAAGATTGCAAAGCTTCAAAATATTCAGGAGAGGATGCTGACAAAAGCATATCAAGCCATTTACGCCTCTCTGCAGGGCCATCTCGTACCAGTCGAAAATCCCTTGATGATAAGCAAACCGAGGGGAAGCACCCCAGATAATCCGCTAATCGCTTAATTTTTTCCCCATCGACCTCAAGGCTCTTAGGCCCTTTTAATCGAAACCCAAAGAGAATTTCAGCAGTTTCTAAAGTTTCATCTTCAAACTTAAAAAAAAGCCTGCTTTCATTTTTGCCACCCATTACTAATCCATCAGTCCCAGCTTTTCGAAAAGATCTTAGGTTCGAAGATAATCCGATCGCCTCTAATAAATTAGTTTTACCTTGGCCATTCGATCCAATAAAAAAAACACGCCTTGAAGAAAAATTAAGACTAGCTGCCTCAATATTTCGAAAATGCTCCAAGTTTATTGAAAGAAGTTTCACCTTGAAATTTCAAAGAGATAACACCGAAGAGCTCACTGAATCACTACGAAGTTCTTTGTATACAATGCAAAATGCAGACAACAGCTTTCGCCAATCTGATTGGCTATGATCGAAGTAAGAACTTACCCGAACCAACCTATGCCCCTGCCCCGTTGTTAAACCATAATGATCTGCAATTCCACTGCCTTGTTCTTTCCCAACCGAACAAGCAGAACCTGTGGAAACCTCAAAGCCAAGCTTATCGAGTTTCCCTACCCAACGAAGGTTTTCGTAGTCAGGCAATAATACCATCGATGTGTTCCATAGTCTCTTTTTACCTAAACCCAAAATCTGTGAATTAGGTATTCCAGCCAGTATTCCCTTATCAAATTCATCTCTCCACAAAGCACGGTTATTCACTTCAGCAATTCTTTCTTGGGCATCCCTTAATGCGACCATCATGGATACGATAGCCGGATAGTTCTCCGTCCCTCCTCTAAGACCAAATTCCTGTGACCCTCCCAACTGCATCTTCACCGGAGCCTTCGTTGCAAGCCACCCAATTCCTTTTGGCCCACAAAACTTATGTGCACTCGCAGAAAATGAGTCACAAGTACAAAGACCGCTGGTATCCAATTTACCAACCCATTGTGTGGCATCACAATGGAAATAAACGCCATTGCTCGAACAAACTTCTGCCAATTCCTGCCAAGGCTGAAGAACTCCAGTTTCATTATTAGCGGCCATTAACGAAACCAAGGAAATCTTTTCTGTTTCAATTATTGAACAGGTTTCATCTAAATTCACAAGTCCGTTACCATCAGTTGGCATGTATATAATTTTTTGATCAAACCAATACTTTGCTGAGTCAATCACACTTGGATGCTCAAATGGAGAAACTAAACAGCTTCCTTTTAATTTCAACCCAGTTGAGAAATGAGCAAAAATAGCATTATTTGCCTCCGTTGCTCCAGAGGTGAATATTATCTGATCTTTCTTAAAAGAAAACAATCCTGCCAATTCTTCTCTCGCTTGTTCAAGTTTAGCACGAACACGAGATCCTGCACGGTAGGGAGAGGATGGGTTTGACCAGTCTTCCAACAGCGAGACATCATAGGAAGAAAGGGCATTGTGACCCAGTGCCGTGGTCGCGTTGTTGTCAAAATACAACATTCAACAAGTTCCCATTAAGGTTTCGAAACCGCAGGAATAATCAACTTCTGTCCCAGTTTTAGACTGTCCTTACTTGAAAGCGAATTTCGATTTGCCTGAAAAATTTGTTCTATATAACTCGAATCACCATAAAACTTTCGGCTAATCCCATAAAGACTGTCTCCTTTTTGAACAACATATGTTCTCGCAAGGGGTGGAGTAACAAAAGAAGGCTCGTTTTTAATTTGCTGAACTTTTGAGTTACGGACTGGTAATGGTGGTTCATTATCGCGAATATCTCGTTCAGTCAACGGCAGACCTAGACGAGCTTTCAAATCAGCCACCTCTCTCATTAATCGATTGTTTTGCTCTCTCAAATCGAGAGAATCCAGGTAATCGGCATAAGGTTCGCCAGGAAGTTCACGAATGATTTCTCGCTCAGCGGTGACGATTAATTGTCTGACTTTAGGGGCTTCTTTCGAATTATTTTCCAACAGCAGGAATCTTTGGAAATGATAAATTGCAGCAACAGGATCTTTTCTTGATTCTAAATTGAGAAAAAGCATACCCACCTGTAAATGAGATTTTGGGCAGTGCATCGTACGGCGTGTAACTGCAAGAAACTCCTCCAATGCATCTTCATCATTTCCGACCTTTAACAGAGAAAGTGCACGTTGGAAGCCGGAATCATTTTCTTCCTTAACATTTAGTCCATCTTGCTCGCATGAGCTCAAAAATATTAAAAGAAAAAAGATAAAAATTTTGCTCACAAAATACCCTTTCAACTAGTTCCCAAGGTAACTAAATATTAAATCCCTAGTATGGGGCATCGAACGATGTTCCCAAAGAAATAAACCCTGCCATGTACCCAACTGGAGAGCCCCTTCGTAAAAAGGTATAGTTTCACTCGTTCTCGTAAGTGCCATCTTAATGTGCGAAGGCATATCATCAGGACCTTCATAAGTATGGGTAAAATCGGGGTCATTTTCAGGAACTAATTTATTCAAGTACCTCTCAAGGTCTACCCTAGCAGATGGATCCGCATTTTCCATTAGAACAAGACTACAGCTAGTGTGACGCACAAATACCGAAACAACCCCGTCCGACAGCTTAGATTCACCTAGTCCATCAGCAACCAACTCAGTAATCTCATAAGTCCCCTGCCCGTTTGTGGTAAATTTGTAACCTTTTTTATAAACTCCCATTCAGTTAAGCATTTATACAAATACTATTTATGGAAGGAAAATACATTTGGCAAGGAATTGATCATCAACTTTAAAATGCGTCCTACTGACTAGCACCTAAGTTCTGTTTCTGAGTTTAGCCAAACCGAAAGCGAATGCATCAGATGCTTAACTCTGTTAGTTGGGGGATTCTGCTCAGACACCCTAGTTTTTAATATCTTCATTCCCAGATCATGATCTGGTTTATTAAGATTAGTCAACCAGTCCTGCTCGACGGGCAACCCCTCAGACCTACCGAATCGAAAGACAGTTTTGAACCATACAATAGCTGGGTCATACCCCTGCACCAAGGCATCTAATGAACGAAGAAGGAGTTTCTCTTTTGGAACTGTATCCTGCAAATGGGTACCATTATCCAAAAAGAAACGAGCCATTTTTGATGCGTAATAAAAACATTGATGTTTTCGGGCAAGTTCGGTTCTTTTTTTTAATATCTGAAAATCAGAAACAAAGGGAAGACCAGAAGTATCGCTCTTTCGGTTAAGGGAAAACTCAACATCATCAAATAAATCCGGTGGTGGGTGGGAACGGTTTCCTTTGCTTATTCGAAGGAGAACTTTCTGAAGGCCGCATTTCCCAGAAAAAAAATCAATTCGTAAATGTGAATCTCCAGTCTCAATACGGTTGAGGATTGTTCCCTCGACTAGTTGAGAATTCGAACTCAAAACAATTAGTGCTGGAAATAAAACCAGTTAAGCTTTAGATCGGATTTTGTCTCACTAGCCCATTTTCTCCTTAGATGAAGTTGAAACTTTATCATTCGAACTTGAAGGCCTTTCCAAATCATTGCATTCATTTTTCAATGTCTCTGCAGCATTATGAGGTATAACTGCTCCTCCTGAAATAAGCATCTTCATCCCTTCACCAACACTCATTTTTAAAGGATAAATATCCTCTGGAGGCAGCATCAGTAAAAAACCGCTTGTTGGATTGGGTGTTGTTGGTACGAAGACATTGGTAAGTGGTGTACCAATCACCTCAACTGTTTCACCAGATGCTTCATTAGTCAGAAAACCAAGAACATAACAGTCTTTCCTCGGATATTCGATTAGGACAACGCTTTTGAAAACGGCTCTATTTTCTTTTCCGAAAGTTTCTACAATTTGTTTAACTGAACGATAGACTGTGTTAATAAATGGAACTTTTCCCAAAACTTTTTCCGTAGAAGAAATAAAGAATTTGCCCAATACATAATTGGACAAAAATCCAAGTACAGTTAAGGATAAAACTCCCACAATCAATCCCACAAAGCCAAGTATAGATTCCAGTCCAAAAAAGAAACTTTCCTCACTTAATCCAAGCTGGGTAACTAATCGGGTAACTGGTTCTTTGAAAAGATCGAGTAAAAAATCCAGAACAAAAATAGTAGTCCCCAATGGTAAAAAGATCAGTAGACCCGTAAGAAATGCGTTTCGAAACTTACGAGATAGAGATGTGGTTTTGATTGGCACTTTTAATTCGCTAATCGGCTGCGGAACGTGAAGCGAGAAGAAAATGAGGCCAAAGATCATCTTTTTCAATAATCTCAAGTGCATTAGCTTCTTCGCGTTTCATTATTTTACGATCATTTGCATTCTTATCATCAAATCCAACAAGGTGCAGCAATCCGTGGATTAGATAAAGACTAAGTTCTTGATCAAAAGTTAGTTTTTCATTATCAGAAAATTCGATTGCCTGATCAACAGAAACGCAAATTTCACCAACCAAATCATTTTCTGGGTCTGCCGGAAATGTAATTACATCTGTTGGCCGAAAATCGTTTAAGAACTGACCATGTAATTGAGAATGATCTTCTTTGTTAAGAAATACAACCGAGAGCACACCCTTAGAGTTACAATTATAGCTCGAAGCAACTCTCTTAAAAAAAGCATTGATCCGCGCTTCACTGACTGACAGTGAAGGATAAAGGTTAGTTATTTCAATCGTGAACAAGACCGTAAAAATAGATGATTATTTATCGTAAGGTTAAGAACTTGATTACTTACCATTGGTATCACTCTCGTTTTCATCGTCAGGATACTCAATTCGGGAATGCAGCATATTTAATGTTGTCTTAGTAAAACTCTCCTTAATCTTGGCTACTTCCTCCAGAGTAAGCGGGCATTCGTCTAACTGATTATCCTCCAACCTGTCTTGAAAAATTTTCTCGAGCAGTTCTTCAACACTATGATGCGTAACCTTTGGAAGGCTCCTTGCAGCCGCTTCCACTGAATCGGCAAAAAAGATAATCGCACTTTCCTTAAACCTGGGTTTGGGACCGTCATAACGATAAGTCGACTCATCAGGTTCATCGTCAGCTAATTCTCCATAAGGCAGCTTTTCCTGTTTGATTTTTTTCTTTGCTTGGTGAAAAAAATACTTCACTAAGGTAGTCCCATGATGTTGCCTGATTACATCACGAATAATCTTTGGTAATCTATTTTCCCTAGCCATATCAATTCCTTCCTTCACATGGCTTTTTATTATCAGTGCACTCATTGCTGGGTTTTGTCGATTATGTGGATTACCAAACTCCCCTTGATTCTCATTGAAATAATGTGGCTGAACCATTTTTCCGATATCATGAAACAAAGAACAAGCTCTGCAAAGAATTGGATTTGCACCCACTGCAATCGCTGCATTTTCGGATAAATTGGCCACCATTAAACTATGGTGATATGTGCCGGGTGCATCGACTTGCATCTTTCGAAGAAGAGGATGATTAAAATCTGTTAATTCAAACAGAGTCGCATCTGTCGCAACTTTAAATGCATTTTCAATCAGGGGCATTACAGCAAGGACCAAGCCACCGGTAAAAACTCCCATTAGCAAAGAGGCAACGGCATGATTCATTAGGCTTACCCCTCCGCCCCCGGAGACAAAACCAATACCCAAAGATAAAACTGCACCCGTTAATCCAGCCAATGCTCCTGCTTTTAGTGCACCCCCTCGCAACCGGATTTCTCTGCAAAAATACGCCCCTACTAAAGCAGCACCCAGTGAGTTTGAAAATGCCTCAACTCCAGAATTTTGCATCGTGGCATGGAAGATACTTGTCATTAATGCCGATAACGCAGCCATTCGTGGTCCAACTGTTATCATTACAACCATAGGTGCAAATGCGACCGGAATAAGGTACGGAATTAAGCCCACTAAAAGAGTATTTTCGCCAAAAAGATCGGTCGAACCAAGCTCAAGGATAAACCTTGATAAGGAAAGATTAGCAAGAATTGCAACAGCAACTATGGTTGATCGAATGGTATCTCTCCAAAAATTGGGCAAAACAAGGCTAATGTAAAAAATGGCTATTAAAAAAGTCACCAATGTTATAAAAATTCTTTTAGGCAAAAGATCTCGATCCGAAGTTGTAAGAGAAAGGAACTCCATATATTTCTCCAAATCAACCTTACTCAATTTGCCTCCTTTTTTAAGAATGGCCTCTCCTTCTTTCACAATAACTAATGGTGGGTCCATCTCAGCAATTGCCCGGTCCTGTGCTGCGGTGGTAGCTTCCCTGTCTATATTCCTTAAAAATAACCCTTTCCTGACAAATGACGAAAGAGAATCTGCAAAATCATTCCTGAACTGCTGTGCTGAAAATGATGAATTTTCATCTCCACTCTCAATAAAGTCTTCAAGTATGAGCCCAGATTCTGGGAACGGTCCGTCGCTGCTCAGGTGTTCCTCTATTTCAGTCAGGGATTTTGAAAATTCAGGATATTTCAACATTATTTCTCTAGCATCCACATTAAACCGTAATCCATTCTGAATTCCTGTTATTATAACAAGTTGGTTGGACAAAGACAGCATCGCGGAATTAATTTGATTTGTAGCATTAGTTTCCGATAAAAACTTCTGATCCACCGAGGGAAACTTAACTACACCGGTTAAATGTAGCTTTCCCAGGAGGTTAGAAATTTTTTCAAAAAAACTTTGTTTCCCTGAAAAGTTTTTCCAATGTAACAAATTTACAAGTTCGTCCTCAGTTAATTCTAAATTAAAATTTGTTAAGAGCTCATCACTTAAAGAAACTCGAGCTGTAACTCGTGATTCTTCGTCCATAGATGATAACAGGGTGAGCCCCTCCTCTAAACGCAAAAGGGCACTTTTGAAACTCTCCTCGCCAACTAAATTCCTCGCAAATTCCCTCGGGGTACTGCTTCTTATCCATTCCTCTTCTTCGGTTCTGCGCACTTCACTTTCATAAGTAAAAGATCTGTCAGAATAAATATTTTCTGGGGCAACTTCCCCAAGAGAGCGAAGTCCAGGTGGATCCTGCCCAACAAAACAGATAAAAACGATCGCCGCAGCGAAAACAGCGGTGAAAAAACCTTGCTTACCAAATTTTTCCCAAAATCCACGTAATCCTTGAAAATCAACCTCATCTTCGTTTACCTCGTCCAATCCTTTCCTCCTGCGAGCAAGATCCCTGCTCCGTTTTTTACGCAATGATTTTTTTTCTTCCATGGTAAAAATATCTTTTATTCCTTGCTCGATTCGTATGCTGAAATGATCTTGCTCACCAATGGATGTCTTACCACATCTCCATGATCAAACTCGTGAAAATGAACATCTTCAACTTTAGATAAAAGCCGACGTGCCTCCAATAGTCCAGACTCCTGACGTGGAGGTAAATCAATCTGGGTTAAATCACCTGTCACAACCATCTTACTTCCCTCACCCAATCGGGTAAGAAACATCATCATTTGAGAGCGAGATGTATTTTGTGCCTCATCCAAAAGAGCAAAGCATTTACTCAAAGTACGCCCACGCATGTACGCTAATGGAGCTATCTCAACTACGCCAGCCTCGATAAGCTTTCGGGCCTCAATAGGTCCGAGCACCTCGTCCATAGCATCGTACAAAGGCCTAAGATAAGGAAGAAGTTTCTCCTCTAGATCACCGGGTAAAAAACCTAGTGCTTCACCGGCTTCGACTGCTGGGCGAGCAAGCACAATGCGTTGAACTTCACCTTTCAATAGAGCATCCAGTGCAACAATCATAGCAAGAAAAGTTTTTCCGGTACCGGCAGGGCCAATCCCAAAAACAAGGTCTTTACTCAACATCAAATCGAGAAATCTCCTTTGACTAAGATTTCTAGGAACAACAGAATTCTTGCGGATTTTAATGACAAGAGGCTTTGCGAGTAGTTCGTGCAACTCATTAGACTGTCCGGCGGCAACCTTCTCTAAAAACCTTGTAAAATCAGCCCCTTTGGGAGAAAAGCCAGACTCTTTACCAAGTTGTAATAACGAGAAAAACTCTTCGCATTTATCAAGTGCAACATCATCACCCTTGATTTGAAGTGAATTCCCACGGGCAACCAAGTTGACATCCAATACTCTTTCAATCGCACTAAGGTTCTTTGGTTTCTCCTCATAAAGTTTATGAAAATCTCTTTCTGAATCGAATTCTATGGTCCGTTTAGCCATATAAAAAAGAATTGATTAAATAAGAATTAAGTGAAGAGGAGTGGGATTACTTGAGTACTAACATGTGATAAGATTAAAATAGATATAAAAATCCTAATTCAAAAATCACTAAAAAAAATCTTGCTGTGCTTCTTCACAAAAGTGCTCATAATAGAGATTCATTATACAACTTGGCGGTTTAGCACCGCAAGTCTTGAATAACCGACATAATTCGAATCATTTTTTTACCCATACAATGTATAATCTCATATACCCCTCGAAAATCCAATCCCAGGCATGAAGGTTTTATTTATAAGTCCAGAAGTCGGCCCCATTGTCCGTGCAGGAGGATTAGGGGATGTAGTTGGTGCCCTGCCCCTTGCTCTTAAACAAATGGGAATAGATGTTAGAATTTTATGCCCTCTGCACCGAGAATGTAAGGACATCAAAGGAATTGAATTATCACCACCTATTCAGCTCAAATTTTCCTTAAAGTCATACTCGCTAAAAATAAAAGAAGTTAAATTAGGAGATTCCGAAATCCCGGTCTACTTATTAGAAAATAAATTCCTGTTTGATAGACCGGGTATCTATTCAGATAAAAATGGAAACTATCCCGATAACCCTCTTCGTTGCTTCATTCTTTCAAAATCGGCACTGCATTTAGAAAATGTAACAGGCTGGTCTCCGGATATATTTCATTGCCATGATTGGATGACTGGCCCGCTTCCAGCCTATTTAAATGAACTTAATAAAAGCAAGAAAGGAAAAAAAACCGCACAAGCAAAATCAGTCCTGACCATTCATAACCTGGAACACCAGGGATCTTTTCCCGAGGAAGTATTTTCCATTTCCGGTCTACCCCGGTCCTTTTATGGATTAGACGGATTCAACCATTACGGAGCAATGAATCTTTTAAAAGGATCGATTCAACATGCCCACAAAATAACAACCGTTAGCCCAACCTATGCTGAAGAAATAAGAACCCCAGAATATGGTGAAAGTTTGGAAAGCTCCCTTCAGTACCGAGGTGCTGATTTAATAGGTATATTAAACGGAATTGATGAAAATAATTGGAACCCGAAGACTGATTCTTCCCTTAAGCAAAAAATTAACTCAGAAAACCCAGGAAAGGGAAAAAAATTCAATAAGATTTCTTTACTTAAGGAAATGGGCTTACCCAATATTGATAAAGTTCCTTTATTTGGGGTTGTTTCAAGATTATATCATCAAAAAGGCCTTGATCTCCTGGCCCAAAGTTTACCTAAACTTCTGACAAAAAATAATTTTCAATTGGTGCTTTTAGGAAATGGCGATCCTGCTCAAGAAAACTCTTTTCGAGAATTAGCCAGTAAATTCCCGATGGAAATTAGTGTCCATATCGGATTTGATGATGGATTAGCGAGAAGGATTTTTGCAGGTTCTGATTTTTTTATCATGCCTAGCAGGTTTGAGCCCTGTGGGCTGGCTCAGCAATATGCAATGAAGTATGGCAGTGTACCTGTCGCTCGGAAAACGGGTGGACTGGCAGATACGATTATTGATGTAGATATCCAAAAAGATCGGGCAAATGGTTTCCTCTTTGAAGAAATTTCATCCGACGCCATTAACGAAGTTATTCACAGAGCCATAAAGCTTTTTGAAAAGCCTGAATTATTTGATAAAATTCGCCACAATGGCATGAATTCTACTTTTTCCTGGAATATTGCAGCCAAAAAATACGGTGAGGTTTATGAATGGGCATTAAATAGCTAATTGGCTAGGCATAGATAAACTCAATATTGTTTATAACTTTTTCGACTAAAAGTTTCTTTCCACTTGCGAAGAAAGAAAAGGCAGGGCTAAAATGTGTGGTTTTTATTTTTCATTACTCACCTCATCTATGATCTCAAATGGCCCTGCACGCACCTTCACTAGAGAAGCTGTAGAGGCTTGGCTATTTCGGCTATCAGAGTGTGACTGGGAACAGTTTATTGAAAAAGAAGAGCTAAAAAAAGGCCGTGGGGTTTATCGAAACGGGGCACTATCCTCCCTAGATGTGGAAGCAAACCAAATCATTGTTACTCAAAAAATTAACCGAGTCGAAACTTACTCTGTTGTTGAATGGAACGATCAAAAGCCAGAAATTCGTACTTCTGCTATAGATGACTGCATGGGTATCGCACTGGGAACGGCTGGGCTGTATGAAATAGAGGAACTTGTGGCCGAAATTCACGAAGAAGATCCATTACTTGATCAACTTTCACCAAGAAAAGACGATGTGCAAGCAGAGGATACTAAAGATGTGGAAGCAAGTTCAGGAGAACCACAGGAACCGAACGAAAACCCCTCGCTTATCCCACTCAAAATCGTCCTTAATATTTCGATCAAAAATGGACTAACAGCAACGCCCTACTGGAGAATCTCAAAAGAGAAAAAGGAACGGGCATATGATTCATCTCATGCAAATAATCTAAAAAACACCAACCGACCTGCTTTGATGAATTTTGTAGCTGAAGCAGGTAAGCAATTTTTAGTTTTCGAAAAAGATAAAGGACTATTCAGGTTAAAGGACTGGAAGCAAATTGCCTCATTTACTGAGGGTGTTCTCCCCCGTTGGGAAAATTCATTTTCGATCGAATACGAAGGAGACGCTCGATTGCTCAGACACGGACAGCGCAAATTAAACTGGGAGATTGAAGCAAGAAGCAGGAACGATGGAACCATGACCCTGCGTGAGAATTTCAAGCTCGGTTCATACCGCCTAGGCAGCGAACACAGCAAAAGAATTGCCCGAGCAAAGAATGGAACAACCTTTATCAGTGGTCATGGGCTTGTTCGTTTGGGTCAAGAGCAATTAAAGGATTATGAATGGTGGCAAAGAAACCGAGGCGATTCAAAAAGGACTAACTGGCCCCGCTATATGCTGTTTTCCTTATTTGCACGAAAATACCTGAATACCCGACCGGATGGTAAACTAGCGGACTGGCAAACAAATATTCAACAGCCCGAAAATGAGAACAGAAAAAGTAAATTCTCCTTTCTTCGACCCTATCAGAAAGATGGTATCGCACGCTTAAACTCACTACACAATCTCGGGTGCCACGGACTGCTGGCAGATGAGATGGGGCTTGGTAAAACGGTTCAAACCCTGGCACTTATTTCGCAAAATACAAAGCAGGAATTACCCGACCTGGTGACCTGTCCGGCATCCGTAGTTCCGGTCTGGATACGGGAAGCAAAAGAAAGGTTCCCAAAATTAAAGATTAAGGTTTTAAATAAAGAATCTCAGTTTTCCCAAAGCATTGATCCGTGTTTGTGGGTTGCCAGTTACACTCAATTACGCAGACACCGCCATCTGCTAGATGATCATCCTTTTCGATATGCTATTCTTGACGAGGCACAGTTAATCAAGAACCCAAAAGCCAAAGTCACCCAGGCATGCCTTTCCATTCAAGCAAAGCATAGAATGGCCCTTTCCGGGACTCCCATAGAAAACACCGCACTTGACCTATGGACAATTTTTCGGTTTTTAATGCCCGGATTACTGGGTGGAAGAAAAGAATTTGAAAATGATTTACTTTCCGACCCAGATGGAACTGCACTTTTACTCAGAAAACAGGTTACACCCTTTGTTCTGCGAAGAATAAAAAGTGAAGTAGCCAAGGAGCTTCCACCGAAAATAGAAAATGAAATTGGATGCGTACTAAACGAGGAACAAAGAAAAGAATACCGAACATTAGTAGAAGGTGCTGTCGAAAAACATGGCAATGATCTAAAGGATGCAATGAAGCATGCGCCAACCCATGTATTTTCCCTTCTTACTAGATTAAGGCAGGTATGTTGCGATGTTTCTCTTCTGCCATGGAAAGAAGGAACTCCATCTTGTGGAACAAAAGTAGAGATTTTAATTGAAAAACTTGCCGATCTACATTCCTCAGGTTCCAAAGTAATCGTATTTAGTCAATTCACATCCTTCCTGCGGGTACTTAAAAAGGAAATCTCCAAAAACATCCCTGAACTTAGGATTCTAGAGCTTACCGGAACGACTCGGGATCGTACCATTCCGGTAGAAACCTTTGAAAACTCAAAGGGATCAGCGGTTATTTTGGCCTCCCTCAAAGCAGCTGGGTTAGGGGTAACCCTTAAGTCTGCAGATTATGTATTTCTAATGGACCCATGGTGGAATCCAGCAGTTGAGGAACAGGCAATTGATCGGGCACATCGCCTCGGTCGAACAAAACCAACTTTTATCTATCGATTGGTTGCCAAAGGAACCGTGGAAGAGCGAGTAAGAATGTTGCAAATTGCCAAGAAAGAAACTTTTCAAAAAATTATCGGGGAAATGGATAAGCCAACTAAATTGGCTGACCATTTCACATCCCTTCAAAACTTGGTCGAATTGAGCGAAAATTAAATAAAAAAACTATGCATCAACCGAAGAATCTTCAGACTTTGCTTTTTTCATAAACCGACGAAACATTCGAAACCCGGGAAGCATAAGTAACCCGGTTACCATAATGTAAGTTGATGGTTCTGGAACAGCGCTGTAACGAAGGTAAAAATCACCTGACCCATTGTACCATACATTCCATGCTCCACCATATTGGTCATTGTGGTAACTGAAGCCATTATCATTTATGCCCATCCAATCAACTTCTTGCCAACTGCCACTGCTCACACCTGATATGCCCCCCCAATTAATATCATCATGTCTATCGTTTATACTATCAAGAAAAAGAACGCCATTGGCAGGTACCGACATGTTAGAAACTGCACCAGCAGTTCCATCGTTTGCTACACTAAATATATTAATTAATCCACTGGCTGAAGCATCGGAATCAAAGACTAGGGAACCGAACCGTAATACATCCCATCCAGTACCTGCACTTGAGGAAAAATCATTGATTTCCCAATCAAAAATTGCACCGTCGTTGATAGTTAATTTGGAAATGCTTAAATCACCCATGGCCGCCGCTGCAGAATCGGTACCTTGGGTTATCTGCTGGTTTGACAAGCCAGATGTTTCTGTAAAAGATGACGAAATACCTTGCCCGGGTGAAATAACATCAATTTCATTATCATCTGAACCAACAACGATACCGTTGCCAGTTGTGTAAGAGAATGTACCATCACCACCTAACACACTTTTCTTTGTAGCATCCGTTCCCCCTACTATCTGATTTGCAATCGTATCTCCTGCAAGTACCTCAAATTTTCCTTTATTTATGGTAACTGTGCCCGATCCTACATCTGCATTGTTAGCGCTGTTTCCAACTTTTAATGTACCATTATTTATTTCAACTCCGCCTGTGTTAGCATTGTTTCCCTCAAGTGTAAGAATTCCAACCCCGTCTTTAACTAAAACTTCTCCGCCTGAGATTACTCCTGAGAGGACTTGTTCGTTTGCATAATCATCAGATGTTGTACCTGTAGAAACTTTTATAGTGTTTTTTGTATTAGATCCTTGCAAAGTGACAGCACCAGAGAAAGTAGCGTTGGCAGCAGAATGGGATTGAGCAAACCCAAACTCAAGTGTTTGGTCAGCTCGACCACTGTTATCCAAAATTAAAGTACCCGTGCTTCCCTTCAGGTATTCAATAATTTGGGTCTTACCGCTTGCAGCGTCAAATTCAATAGATCCACCTTCGATCGAGACATAAGCACTTTCATTGGATGGGCTTGAATCAGCCAATTTTAGATTACCAGTAAGAACCTGAGTTCCTCCACCCGTCTTAATAATTGTAAGGTCGGTTGCAGCAGTCCCACCAGAAGCATTGTAATAATCTCCAGAATGTAAAAAAGCCTCAGCACCATCATTCCCTGTGGCAGAATGTATCGTAAGAACATTTGCATTATTAGCACCGTATATTGCACCAGAACCATCAAATCCACTTAAAATTGTCGAACCAATACCACCATCGGCTAAATTTAAGGCTGTAGAACCATCCTGATAAGTAATGGTTGCCACATAGTCATCGTTTACAAGTTGATTATCGCCTGTTCCTATTTTGGATGTGTCAGTAGAGCGGGCAGATGTGTTATCAAATTCAAATGTAACACTATTATTTACATTACCGTTAGTTTCATTGAGAAGCATGGTAATAGTGGAATCATCAGACCACACCCATGCTGCATCCATTATAGTATTATACCTCACAGTACCTGCTGTACCTTTTTGTGGTGCAGTATCTGCATTTGGTGCAGTAGGTTCCGATCCAGTGCTTAAATCATAAAAACGAATACCCAACAATGGAGAACCAGAACCTGCCGCAGTATTTAAAGCAGCAACATTAGTCGCAAGGGATGTAGGTTGATCAGCATTGATCGCGTAATTATCACCTCCATCTGGATTACTCAAGGCATTAGCTGAATTATCCGGTTCATTGGTACTTGTAGTAAAGGAAGTCCAAAAACTAAACTCACCAGCCGGTATATCATGGCTGGTTTCAGTTGAAGGGAGGGAATCAGCGTCTAGAAACTCAGCGTTATGGCCGATTGTTGTCATGCTAGTAAGTGGTGTCCATACTCCTTTGTATGCAACAGTGGAAGCAGTTCCATCCGAGAGTTTGAAAAAACCAAGTTCAATTAAATCACCATCGTAAACTTCATTTGCTGCTTGATCCGGATACAAACTACTGCTTGAAGCACCAGCGGCGTTCAATCCCTTTAAGATTTTAGTTGAAGTATCAGGATCAGTTGCACCAGTGGTATACCAATCGTAAGTCGACCATAGGACATTAACATCTCCACCATGTAAAAATAGTGAAGAATATAATACAGTCGCTAAAACCAACCAAAACTTTTTTAACGATTTCATGTAGGGGACAAGTAACATTTTGGTATTATTAATATCCGAGAAAAATATGAATTGGTCAAATTAAAAAAAATTTACTAAAACCAAGCCCGAAAGGTATACTTTTTTGTTAAAAAAATATCCTATAGTAAGCTCATTTATTACTCAAATAAACTTGCAAAAACACCATAACTGGGAGTACATTAAGTGTAATGAGATCAAGCCCAGTCTCGCATTACATATCCATTTCATATTTAACGATTTGCGATGGTTAAAACCAACGGATGAAATTCAGAGAATTACAGATCTTTCGATCGCCTTTAAGAGGCATCTTCTGTTTGTCTGTTTTTTCCGTTTTATTTGTCCAGCTGACTGGTCTAACTTTTGCTAATGAGCAACAGATTGTAATTCATTGGACATCTGAAACAGCATCCGGAAGTAGCGATCTCCTCAAAGATCGGGATGGTAACTTACTCGATTCTGGGTCAACAAGTAATGGCGATGGATCTATCGTAACCCTAGGTTATTTCGATACAGCAACCACGAGTGATCCTTTTAACGGGAACTGGGTCCCGATAACAGAAGGTACCAGGATTGGTGATTCCAGTAGTGGGTACGGATATGCGGATGGAACTTTTAGTTTTACAACTATCTTCACCAAGAATTCAAGTACTGTAGAGGTTTATCCGAATGAACCAGCCAACTACAATGTAAACTCCCAAGTCGTTATTTCTGACAACCAACCACCTGATGGGCACCCAATATGTATTCGATTCTACGACCGTACGACTAAAGGTCCCTCATCTCGATACAACACGGTGCATGGTCCAAAATGGCTGTGGCCCAAGTTTTCATCGGGAATCCCGGTTAATCTACGATTAAAAATTGCCAGTGGCAATACACCATCCGGGTCAAAATGGCAGTACGGTAATATATTTGAAAGAAGTGATAAACCCTTTCAGGCAGTTGAACAAATCAAGGCAATATTGAATGTCTACAGTTCAATCGGAGGGCAAGTTTCATCTCATTCTAATAATCCAAATGAGTATGACTATGATTCTGAAGTTAACCTAACCGCCTCAACTGATTCCCATTATGAATTTACGGGATGGGTGGGTAACGGCGTGGTTGATCCTACCTCGCTAAATACTAAGGTCATCATGTCAGAAGATCGCAATGTATCCGCAACCTTTAAGCTTAAGGAATACAACATTACGATTAAAACAAATCCAGAAGGAGTGGGTAGTGTGAGCGGCTCGGGCACTGGTTTTAATAATGGCTCAACTGCAAACATAAGTGCAACCACGCCTTTTGGGTACAAATTCAGTCATTGGACGAATCTTGATTCCAATGGGAACCCAACTACTGGATTGGATGACAATGAATCAGAATCCACTACATTAACTGTTGGAAGCGGGCATATTTTATTCGCTAACTTTGATCCACTTCCATTCGATATTTCAGTTAATTCCACATTAGGTGGAAATGCTACTATTGTTGAGTCCCCCCCGTACTATTTCGACCAAAGCTACACTCTCTCCGCCAGTTCAGAATACGGATACACTTTTCAATTGTGGAGCAGCTCATCTGGTTCAGAAAATCTACTCTCATCTAAAACCGCGAAAATCTCTACCTTTACCGTTGCCGGTGACGCATCTTTCACTGCGAATTTCACTGAAAATAATTATAAATTAACAGTCACAATGGGGCAAGGAGGTGGATTGGTCAGCCCGGCTAGTCCAACATTCTACAATCATTCTGCCGAAGTGCCCATCACAGCGACCCCATTAGAAGGTTACAAATTCGACAAATGGACTGACGATAAAGGTGCACTGCTAAACTTTAAGGAAAATAATACAACCGCTATCATGGCAAATAATGTGGAAGATGTGTCAGTTAATGCGGAATTCGTGCCCGTGCGATATGACATTATCCTCAACTCAACAACAGGTGGACAAGTTTCCATATCTCCAACGAGTGGCCCATGGGAACACTTTGAAACCTATCCCCTGACAGCAAATCCGCAACCGGGCTATCAATTTACCGAATGGACGGGAGGAACATTTTCCGTGAACTCGCTGGTAAGTTCAAAAACTACATCATCCAATGAACTTGCTGTAACCGGTGATGTCAGCCTAACCGCAAATTTTGAATTGATTGATTACAACGTCACAGTATCACTCGCAACAGAAGGGGGTGCTGTATCTGGGGGAGGATTCTACACAATAAATGATAATCCACAAGCACAGGCAGTAGCAAACCAGGGTTGGCACTTCACACATTGGAGTGGTGATACATATGCGCTTAACTCAAATTCCACCCTTACATCGTCTGTAAATTTATCCCAACACCCAAAAGATTTATCAGTATCCGCAAATTTTGCCAGAAATGGATACAACATAAATGTCGTAACCTATGGCAGTGGATTGGTTAATAATCAATCAACCCTTTCCTTGACTCCCCTTTTTGAAGACTCAATTTCCTTAATTGCAAGCGCGTCCCCAGGATGGAAGTTTGATCGATGGTACGGCGATTCCTTCACGGACCCAACTAATAAGTCGATTATTCTTAGTGTGAATGCAAATCTTGACCTAAACGCCACTTTCACAAGAAAACAATACGATTTAGTTATCCAACCAACCCCTTTTGGCTCTTCAAATGGCAGTGGCACTTATGCGTTTGAATCAAATGTATCCATTTCTACATTTACTAAGACAGGTTATACATTTTCGAGATGGACTGGTGACACCGATTACCTAGTGGATATAAATGCTTCAACAACAACTTTGCTCATTCCTGATCAAAACATTTCCCTGACTCCAACATTTAATCCGAAAACATACCAAATCACTGTCACCTCGGATGAAAATGGCTCTGCAACAGGCGAAGGAAACTATACTTTTGGCTCTGTGGTAAACATTATTCCCTCAGGAAATGTCGATCAAAGTAACATTCACACATTTGCTAGTTGGGTTATAACCGAAGAGAACGGAGAACAATCTCTTCGCTCTGACAACCCTCTCTCTCTCGTAGTTGACGGAAACTATTCAGTATTTGCGAAATTCGAAGTGCTTGATCTTGACCGGCATGTATTAGATATTTCATCTTCAATTGCTGGAGCAGGTCAAATTTACAACGACTTAAGTTTGCGATCATGGCACGCCGGTACATCCTCCCTTTCTTCTACTATAACTGCATTCCCTAACCCCGGATATTCATTCATCGGTTGGGGGAACCCAGACAACGAAACATTGTCACCAAACTACAGAAGTCCCACCATAACATTTACGATTGATGAGAATGCGTCACTTGTTGCTAATTTTTTGCCAATTTCTCTCGATACTTCGCTCCGGGTTTCAGGTAATGGTTCGGTTTCAAATGACTCGAACCAAAGTTTGCTAAATATTTCAGCGCTTCCTGATTCGAATAATAATTTTTCACAATGGGATATAGATAAAAACTTCACCTATTCGATAACTGTAGGAAAATCATCGATTGATGGAAGTTCAAATGTACTGTATGTCAATAATAAGGAAAGCCCCGCCCTAACCCTTCTCAAAGGATACACATACAATTTTGATTGTAATACCTCAGGTCACGACTTTTATCTTTCCACGGATGTAAACTCGACAAATTACACTTCTGAATTTACTGATTCCAACCTAACTGGTTCAAGAACATCAGATGGCACCCTGACTTTTACCGTACCGAACGACTTCGATACAAATCAATCCCTGTACTATTGCTCAGCAACTTCGGCATTTATGGGAAATAAAATTAGCGTCATCGAATCGTTGGCAGACCAATCGATTATTCCTTTCCCAAGCCAGTCAACGATTAGCCCAAAGATTTCTCACGACATTGCTTTGCATGCAGTATTTAATTTAAATGAGCATAATGTAACAATTAGCTCGGGATTGGGTGGGAATATCGCCACAGGAACAAGTGGAACTTACACATACGGCTCCCTTATTAACCTAGTTGCAGAGGTATTTGAACACTACATGTTTAGTCATTGGGAGGGTGGACTTTTTTCTGCTGAAAACAATGTTTCAACTTCTGTAACCATTGCATCAGATACTCAAATAAACGCTGTTTTCACACCTGTGCTTTACCCATTTAGCTTGTCCAAAAATATAGCGGAAGCAGGTGATGTTTTCACATCCACAAACTCATACGAATTCCCATTTGCTAGCGAAGTTTCGATCCAAGCGTTAACAAACCCTGGGTATATTTTCAGTAGTTGGAGCAATGGAGAGACAAACAGCTCCATTACTGTATCAAGTGATACAAATACCTCTCTGACCGCTAACTATGAAAGAAAACCATCCACAGTAACTCTTTTAGTTTCCACGCTTGATATCGATGGGAATTCTCAATTTGCAGGAACAGGAGGATTTATTACCCCGAGTACAATTTCCGGAATGAAAGTGGGAGAATCCATCGAAATATCCGCATCCGATAATACAGGCTTTCAGTTTCAATCTTGGCTTATTGATAATAATCAAACTCATACTTCGAGAACGCTAAATTTAGATCTTGATGAAAACCAAACTATTTCAGCAATATTTAAAAGACTAAGTTATCAGGTAAACCTAACCTCCACCCCACTGGTAGGTGGTTCGATATTTGCTGATATCGGAGCCACTGTTCAGGCACAAAACCTGATTGTTGGCTACGGGGATGAAGTTAAGATTTCTGCTCTGTCAACAGAGGCTTACCAATTTGAAAAATGGTCAGGCAACGGACTCAGTGGTACGGACACTAGTGCAGAAGATATCACTTTTACAGTTACCGAAAATGTGGATATTAATGCACGTTTTATTCCATACGGTCCGGTAGAACTCAAAATCGTAATCGAGCCAACTGACTCTGGCTTTGCAATTGGAGAAGGCTTTTTTATGTACAATCCCTTGCATCCTATTTTTGCCACTCCAAATACTGGATATTTATTTGATTCATGGGAAGGTGTGGGTGTAGAAAACTCGTTCTTGAACAACACATCCGTCTTGCTCAATGAAAATAAAACCATAAGAGCAAAATTTAAGATCGATCCAGATTATAATGGTGGAGGAAACCCTGTGGGTCCAGGGCAGTACACATTGACAATCAGCTCATTCCCCGAAGGTTCAGGAACAACATCAGGATCTGGAGTTTACGGAACCGGTTGGGTTGATATAAATGCCACCAGTAATACCGGTTATAAATTTTCATATTGGAATGCAAATGGCATTGAGGATAGCAATTCAACTAGCACACGAATTTTCCTTACCGCTAATTCATCTATAACTGTTGTGTTTGTACCCATAACCGGTGCAGACTTGTTAAGTGGTGCGGAAGCACTCGGTAATTCATGGTGGTACAGCGATTGGTTTGGCCCATTTTGGCACAGACCAGGTGACAAATGGATTTACCACTCTCCACTCGGGTGGATGTACGTTATGCAGGATCAAGAAACTCTGGGAGTATGGTTCTATCTTGAATACTTAAGCGGTTGGCAATGGACGAAACCGGATGTATTCCCATATTTCAGAACTCATTCGGAAGCAAGATGGTCTTATTTCAATCAAGATAAATCTACCCAAACAACGAGGTTATTCTTCATTTATAATACTGAAGACAGCAATGGGGAGTGGAAGCAATACTGAATAAACAAGATCATTACCCATTTGTTTTAAATTCAACGATTCAAGTTTTTTAACAACAATATTTATTACGCATAATGTTCTTTTGATTATTAAGCACCAACAAATACTAAATGGTTTAATACAGTTGAGTTGCTAAAAGTAGTAAAAAGTAAAATTTTCGAATTACTAATTTATACTTAATCAAATAAATAGAATTCTTTTTTTGGTAGAAATACTTATGAACAAAGGACTAATAACCTCAAAATTATAAAGTAACGGATAGCGAATTAGAAATATCTTGTGAGTAAATTCGATACGTTAAGCTCAGCCAACCTAGCATTGAATCTTGAAAGTAATCCTCTGTAGGTGATCCTAATCTAAAAAAATTAATTAAAAGGGTTTTTCGGTTGGAAATAAGTAAGAGTTCTCGTGGTGCCTTTGCGTATAATAACGATTCCCTCGGTTGCATCTAAAACCTGACCATCCTGTATAACATTGTTAGGATTGGCAGCTCCGACTTTTCGCCACCCACCACTGCATATGACAACCTGAGGAGCATAGGTGTAACCTGCACCACGAGTATTACCAGTGCCTGAAAAACTAAAGCCAGTTACCGCACCACTTGAAACAGTAGCTGTAGCAATCGCCATAGTAGTATTTCCACCTCCCATGAAGTAAGCTTTTGCATTGCCATTGTATCCGGCACCACCCTGCCCAGTTGACCATTTTGGACCTGATCCTTTACCTCCTACAAAATGAATATCTCTTTTCTTCTTAACCACAACAGATGAACTGCTAGGTCTGGCAATCACTTTGTAGGTTCCATTTAATCCGGATCGGAAAAATATACCTGAGCCTTGATTCACACGGGTACCGTTAATATCAACCTCATGTGTACCGTTACCTAATCCATCAAGTTTCCTTCCAAAAAAACCTGAAAATTCTATATTAAAACCAACAGCAGGGGCAGTACCCGTTAGAGTAACTTTAGTATATTCACTGATATTATGGTCAATAGAAGTACTTCCTGCACTATTACAACTTTGCAAATTACTGACTGCTCCTCCTGCTAAAGATACATCAACATCTGCCAATGCACCACTGCCACCAGTACCGGCTCGGGCAGTTGCTGTAGCGTTTCTAGTAACTCC
>JABGWZ010000270.1 GCA_018675995.1 Opitutia bacterium
GGTCAGGAAGACTTTCTTTCCAGGCGAGGAGAAGAGTGCTGTACAACAAAAGTTTACCAATGATAATTATGATGCAGAAAGTACCCGATCGAACATCGGGGTTGGTTTACATGACCTGCATTTGACTCCAACCATGATGCCCCTTGCTGGGTTGAAAGACAAAGTTACTAAAATCACGGGTTTGGATCGTACTTTCCAACCGGGTACGGATGTACATGCCCAGTGTGCCTCCTGTTTTCTTTCCAGTGCCAGTCCATTTAGCCTGAAGCATACGCCGTATCCTCAGGCACGTAGCCTGGATCATATTCTTGCTGATAAAATTGGTACGCAGACTCCATTTAAGACTCTTGAATTTAGCTGTAATAGTCACAAGGATAACAAGGAATCGATTCAGTTTGATAATATTTCCTGGTATGGAACAGAGCATGTGGCTCCATCGATGCGGGATCCCTTGCTTGCGTATCGCAGGCTCTTTAAATCGGATGAGAGGAGTGCTTATAAAAACATTACCGATTTGGTGCTGGATGATGCCCGGTCGTTGAAAAAAGTCCTTGGCTATTCCGATCAGCAGAAGTTTGGGGAATATTTTGAATCAATCCGGGCGATTGAGACTCAGATTTCCCGATTGGATGGAATGAAAAATGAATTGAGTAAGGTCGATTTAGATATTCCGATGGATGGAAAAATGCCCCGCGGTGAATATATTCGGCTGATGGGTGACCTTATGGTTGCCTCCCTGCAGAGTGGACTCACTAATGTGGCAACCTTTATGGTTGGGCCTGAAAGATGGGATACTCCCTATTTATTCGAGAGTTTGTTTGATAAACCGAAGAGCCATCACATGATGTCCCATAACCAAGGAAAGTTCGTTGAGGACCTGATTAAAGTGGACTACTTTTACATGGAGCAATTTGCATACCTTTGTGAAAAAATGAATAAGGTAGAGGAGGCCAACGGTAAGACACTGCTGGATAATATTATGTTTACTTATGGGTCCGGATTGGGAGATGGTTCCACTCACCAATACAGTGCCTTGCCTATTCTCGTTGCCGGTTCAGGGGGTGGGAAATTCATTACTGGTAAGCACCTGAATGTTTCGGCGAAGTCCGGACTGGTCAAAAAAGTCGGAGGTACTTACAAAACCCCTGAAGGCGGAGTTCCCCTTGCAAACCTTTGGCTGTCGCAGGCGAATGCGATGGGTTTGAAGTTAGATCGTTTTGCAGACAGTACTGGAATGATTTCCAGTTTGTTTGCATAGCCACTTTAGGAGTCTCCTCGTCTTGGCAGGAGGTTTTTCTTCGTTAAACTAAATTTTTTAGTTTCCGGTCGGTTACGAATGTGCCGAATGGAATGAGGGTGGCGAGAAAGAGATAAATCCCAAAGCTGAGTTTCCAATCAAACTTTTTCATGCAAGGGGCAAGAAGTAAGCAATAAGCTACAAATAGAAATCCGTGAGCCATTCCCACAATTTTAACGGCCATGGGCATTCCGAAGTAATATTTCATGGGCATGGCGATAAAAAGAAGGAGAAGGTAGGATACTCCTTCAATGTTTCCCAATATTCGTAAAGTTTTAAGCATGTGAGATAAATGAGATTATTTTTTTCTGAGAAAAAAAAGACGAGCCTGCAAAACACTGGCAAATACACCGGCGATCAGCAAACCAAACCAGATTGCGGATTCTAAATTCTGGGTGATTTCCTCGGGCAAATTACCTATATCTGCATGTTCGTACATCCAATGCATAGGGATGATAGAAAGCGGATTAATGGCTAACAACCTCAGAATTAAGCTCATATTTTCCTCTCCCCATCCGACCCCAATAACGAGGCTTGCCAATAGTGGGGTGATCCAGAGCAAACCGACAAATCCCCAGAAACCGAGGTTGAACCATAGTTCACGGCTTGCCTGCAGATAAATCACTGCGAGCATGAGGATGGCGGCCGGGATAAGAGATAGTGAATGAAAAGTGGATGTAAGTTCCCAGGCTTCAGAATCGAGTGCCAGGCTGATCAGTAGGCAATAAGTAAAGAGGGTTATGGCAGCAAGGATCAAGGTGAGAAAGAGTCCACTGCTCTCATCAGCAATTCGTGGGATTCGGGCGAGATTGAACTTTGCGATACGCTGAATTCCTTTTAGATAAAGATGCCGGTTGGGGCAGCAGATATTGATCAGGCAAAGAATGAACAGAACAGAGAGGGAAAAGAAGATGCTGATTACTAAAATGAGCCCCATAATTCTTTCTTCTTTTCTATAGAATTCATTAGCTGATAATTCCTGCCCTATTAGTCCACTTGCCTCGCCCCTGTCAAAAAAAGTCCATAAGCAACCCAGTAGAAGGAATTGAAAAATAGAGTATATAAAAAATGCAGAGGGTTTCGATAATGCAGGCAGTGCCTGATTCCTCCACTTTCGATAACCTGTCACAAGCAGAGCTAGAATGAGTAGTCCCTGCATAAGAAAAGTGAAGGTTGTGGGCGAGATGGTAAAATCAAAAAATGGCACATCCTGCCAAAAGTCTGTAATTTGAGATTCATAATCAAAATCACTTTTTTTATGATCCCCTTCCTCCTGAATTACAGGAAGTATTTTCCCAAAATAGGTGGGGAGGATAGTAAGAAAAGAGAGAAAGGAGATTCCTGCCTGCCCGAGTCCAGGGAGAACCACATATAAGCCGAGTACGACAATGCGGGAGACCCACGAGGCAGCACGGGGTTTTGGGACGACCAGGCCTACTGCATGTGCCGTGAGGTGGTAGAGAATAACCGAGCAAAAGAAAACAGAATACAAATGTATGATGTTTCCCCACGGAAGCTCACCCGCAATAATAGCATGTCCGAGGAAGGGGAGAGTGAACAAAAACATGTAATATTCACGGGAAGGAATCCCAAATATATAGCCTACGATCTTAGAAAGCGGATTCATCGGGGTCATTCGCTGATAATCGAGCAAACCGGATTCCCTTTCCTCCGCGGTAATGGAAGCGACCCGTCCTGTACCCAGAAACATCAAGTAAAAACCTTGCAGTGCAAGAAGGAAAGTAAATGCATTGCGGGCTCCGTTTACTGGAGAGTCTTCTCCCTTTACCCATTCTTTGGTATCGGGGTTTACACTAAATTTTCCTTCGGATCCCTGGAGGAATGCTGTTAGATAAACGGTGGAGCATACAATAAGTGAGAACAGCCCGGCTGCGATCAGATGTTTGAACCGAAGGTTTTCACGAATTCCTTTAAGGATTAGCGGGTTCATTAATTTTGATCAAATTCTGTGGACCCGGATTCAATTTCTAAAAACAAATCCTCCACTTTTGATTTTCGGGTGGTAAAGGAAATAATTTTTATTCCATGCCCAACCATTTGTGAAATAATTTCGGGTATCTCTTCACGATCTCCCGAGTGAATTATGTCAAACTGAGTTTTCGATTCGTCTCTATGTTTGAGTTCCGAAAGAGTCGGCCATTGTTCCACCCATTCGGAAAATTTGGATGATTCCCCGGTAATTTCAATTTCGAGTGTTCTTGCGGATTGTTTGCGTTGGGTAATTTCTTCGATCGATCCGGATACCACCATTTTTCCATTTCGCATGATCCCGATTTCGTCACATAGATCCTGCAGTTCAGTCAGTACATGAGAGGAAACGAGAATAGTTTTTCCCTGATCGGCAAGTTTTCTAAGTAACTTACGCATGTCAATACGAGCTTTGGGGTCTAGGTTGGCTCCGGGTTCATCGAGCAGCATGACTGAAGGATCATGTACCAATGTCTTTGCGAGAAGGGCACGCTGCTTCATTCCGCGGGATAAGGATTTGCAAAGTTCCCTACGCTTGGTGGTTAGTTCAGTCTGAGCTAAGGCTTTTTCCACCTTTTCTTTTCTTTCGACACTTGATTGTCCGTAGGCGTGAGCAAATAGATCGCAAAATTCTTCGACTCTCAGGTCGTCATAGACTGGAGGGAAATCAGGCATGTAACCAAGCATTCGTCTAGCCTGTTCTGGTTGATGAAGCACGGAAGTTTCTCCGAGCATAATTTCGCCATAGGTTGGTTCGATCAAAGTGGCGATGGCTTTGATGGTGGTGGTTTTACCTGCACCGTTAGGTCCGATGAGTCCAAAAACCGTGCCTGGCTTTACTGAAAAAGACAGGTTATCTACAGCGACAAAGTCTCCGTAGTGAATTTTGAGATCTTGGACTTGGATCATGAGAGGAAGTGTCGATAGGAAATTAAAAATTAAGTTAGGTCAACTTTTCCTTGCCTAAAATCCCTAATATCAGACATTAATTAAAAGTAATTCAATTTATAATGAAAATATCTACAATCATTCTCTCCTTCTTATTTTTAATCTCTTCCATTTTTGCGGAAAAAAAACTCTTTGATGGTAAAAGCCTCAAAGGTTGGGACGGGGATCCTAAATTTTGGAGCGTACAGGATGGTTCAATTCTAGGGCAAACTACAAAGGAGAATCCGACCAAGGGAAATACCTTTCTCATTTGGAAGGATGGTGTTATGGGCGATTTTGAACTTACGCTAGATTACAAAATTGAAGCAGGGAATAGTGGAATTCAGTACCGCAGCTTTGTTAAACCGGGAAAGCATGATGGTTGGCGAATTGGTGGTTATCAAGCTGACTTGGAAGCAGGCGATAAGTTTTCTGGTATCTGTTATGGAGAAGGCTTTCGGGGAATACTCTCCATGCGTGGAATGAAAACCACTTTAACTTTGGATGCTAAGGGAAAACTTAAAAAAGATGCGAAGCAATTTGGGGATTCCACTGAGATTGGAAAAGCGGTCAACAAAGGTAAATGGAATAAGTACAAAATAACAGCTAAAGGCTTCAATTTTAAACACTTTATTAATGGGGTTAAAACGACTGAGTTAATTGACAATGACGAGAAAACTAGACGCAAGGATGGTTTGCTTGCATTGCAATTACATGCCGGACCACCCATGAAGGTATATTTTAAGAATATTGTTCTTAAATAAACGAAAAACCTTTAATTATACCGCTCCTTGAATCGAGTCGATTTACGTAGCGACACGGTCACCCAACCTACTGATGAAATGCGGGCGGTTATGTCAACCGCTCAAGTAGGTGATGATGTCTTTGGCGAAGATTCAACTGTAATAGAACTGGAGGAGCGAATGGCTTCTTTGCTTGGAAAGGAAGCTGGATTATTTGTGCCTAGTGGAACTATGTCGAACGCAATTGCGATTCGTTGCCATACTCAGCCTGGGGACGAAATAATAACCGAGGAAAATAGTCATATTTATGTTTACGAAGGAGGAGGTTATGCAGCTCTTTCGGGATGTTCCGTCGCGTTAGTTAGGGGAGAGTCTGGGATAATGAATGCCCGGTCAGTTGAATCTAAAATACGCAAAGCAATAGATGGAAAAGGTCATTATCCTAATGGTCGATTGGTTTGTCTTGAAAACACATCCAATCGGGGAGGGGGGACTTGTTACAGTCAGGATCAAATTAATTGTATTACATCGGTTGCTAGGAATCATCAATGTGCGGTTCACATGGATGGAGCCCGTTTATTTAATGCGGTTCACGCCACCGGGATGGAGCCTGCTCGAATGGTCCAAGATTGTGATACGGTTTCGATTTGTATCTCCAAAGGGCTCGGTGCACCAGTGGGGGGAGTTTTAGTTGGGTCAGAGGAGATGATTACCCAGGCACACCGATGGCGAAAAATGCTAGGAGGTGGGATGAGGCAGGCTGGTATCTTAGCGGCTGCCGGCTTGTTTGCACTTGATCATAACTATTTCCGTTTGCACGAGGATCATACACGAGCACTTACCCTTGCTCAAGGGGTAGCAAACTTGGATGGTTTTGATTTGAATTTGAAATCAGTTCAGACCAACATACTGTTTGTAAAAACCGAGGCTTTAGCCAGTGATGTGGTAACCCAATTAGCTACGTATGGAATTGATATTTTGGCAATTAGTACCCATTTAATTCGATTGGTCACGCACTTGCATATCACCGATAAAGACATAGAAAAAACACTTGATGTATTTAACCAAATTTAAATGGCTCAGCTAGAGAAATTAAAAGTTATTTTAGCTGGTGGTTCCGGTTTTCTTGGTCAGTCCCTTGCAAATTCTTTAATCGAGTGCGGGTGCGATGTTGTTGTGCTGGGAAGGAAGTATAAAAAAAATATTAACTTTGCAGGCCGTTTTGTTGAGTGGGATGCCGAAACAGTTTCCGATTGGATCAACGAGCTCGAAGGAGCTGGTGCTTTGTTTAATCTTACTGGACGATCGGTTGACTGCCGGTACACAAAAAAGAACCGGGAGTTAATCTTAAACTCCCGAATTGATTCCACCCGAGTTCTGGGAGAGGCGATAAAAGATTGCGAAAAACCTCCAAAGGTATGGTTGAATGCGAGCACTGCTACGATTTATAATGATTTACGGGGTGATGTTCATTCTCATGATGAAAGCAGTAAAGCAGACGCACCTGGATTTTCGGAGGATGTCGGGCGGGCCTGGGAGGAAGAATTTTTTAAACATGCTAGGGCTGGAGTTCGGCAAGTGGCCCTGCGGATAAGTATCGTACTAGGCAAAGGCGGTGGGGCTTTCCCGGTAATGAAACGATTTACTGAACTTGGTCTGGGAGGAGCCCAGGGGCCGGGTTCCCAATGGATGAGTTGGTTACACTTGGATGACTGGGTTGGCATTGCTAGGTTTTTAATGGAGAATGATTCTATCGAAGGACCAGTTAATTTGGCTGCGCCGCATCCAATTACCAATGCTGAGTTTATGAAAGAAATGAGAGAGTGTTTTGCTCCGCTAGGAACTGGGTTCCCAGCTCCAACTCCTGCTGTTTATATTGGAGCATTTTTTATGGGAACTGCACCTGAGCTTGTTCTTAAAAGCAGAAAAGTAGTGTCCAAAGTCTTGAAGAATATGGGATACGATTTTAACCATTTAAAATTGAGCAGTGCCTTAGAACAATTATCCCACTAATTCTTAAACAAACTGAATTTTGGAATATAAGATAATGTTATTCACAAATTTATATAACAATTGAACATTTTTAGGTAAACTTTCATCAAATCCAATAGCCTATGGTTTTATTTAAGAATTTTCTTTTTAATTTTTTCTGTTTCTGTTTTTTAACTTTCAATGTTTATGCCCAGAAAAATTATGATCGTGATGTTATCATTTACGGGGGGACATCTGCTGCTATAAGTGCAGCGATTCAGGTCAAGAAAATGGGGAAGTCCGTAATTGTGGTTTCACCGGACAAGTTTTTAGGAGGTCTTTCGAGTAATGGATTGGGGTGGACAGATAGTGGTAAAAAAGAGGCAATTGGTGGTATTGCACGTGAGTTTTATCATCGCGTATGGCGCCATTATCAAAGCGTTGATTCTTGGAGATGGCAAAAGAAGGATGATTACGGCAATCGAGGTCAGGGGTCACCGGCAATCGATGGCGAGAAACGGACGATGTGGATTTTTGAGCCCCAAGTGGCGGAATTTATTTTTAATTCATGGGTAAAAGAAAATGATTTGGAAGTTTTAACCAATGAGTGGTTGGACCGTGAACAAGGAGTTTTGAAAAAAGGTGGTAAAATAATTTCTATCACCACGCTTTCTGGCACTGTTTTTACCGGGCAGGTATTTATCGACTGTACTTACGAGGGTGATTTAATGGCTGCGGCTAATGTTTCTTATTTTGTGGGAAGGGAATCCAATGAAAAATACGGAGAGCGACTCAGCGGCGTTCAGACAAAGAATGCAAAGTCGCATCAATTTAAAGGCCGCGTAGACCCTTTTGTAATTCAGGGAGATCCCTCAAGCGGACTTTTAGCGAGAATCAGTGATAAACCTCCAGGTGCGGAAGGAAGTGGCGATTCCAAAATGCAAGCTTACAACTTTCGGTTATGCCTAACTCAAGTGGAGAGTAATCGTGTTCCTTTTCCAAAACCAGATGATTACGACCCTGAACAGTACGAACTTTTACTTAGAACGCTTCGAGCGGGATCAAAGCATGTTTTTGGAAAATTTGATCCTATTCCAAACAATAAAACTGATACTAATAATCATGGGCCTTTCAGCACTGACAATATTGGAATGAACTATCTTTACCCGGAAGGATCATATGAAGATCGTAAAAAGATTATTATAGAGCATGTGCATTATCAAAAAGGATATTTTTACTTTATTTGTAATGATCCTCGAGTCCCTGAGGATGTACGAAAGAGGATGAGTTCTTGGGGCCTGGCAAAGGATGAATTTAAAGACAATCGGAATTGGCCTAATCAAATTTATGTTCGAGAAGCGAGGAGGATGGTGAGTGATTTCGTCATGACAGAATTGCATTTGAGGGGCGAGTTGAAGACCCCGAAGTCAATTGGAATGGGTTCTTACAATATGGATTCTCACCATGTCCAAAGATATGTAGCGAAGGACGAAAATGGAACTGCGTATGTTTTAAATGAAGGAGATATTCAGGTTAATCCGGGTGGTCCTTATCAAATTTCATATGATTGTATAGTTCCAAAGATTGAAGATTGTGAGAATCTCTTAGTACCTGTTTGCTTATCTTCCTCTCATATAGCATTCGGATCGATAAGAATGGAACCTGTTTTTATGATATTAGCTCAATCAGCGGCTACCGCAGCTGTTTTATCGATTGATGGTAATTCATCAGTTCAGGATGTAAACTATAGTCTTCTCAAAGAAAAGCTTATCGAGGATGGGCAGGTTTTAGAGATAAAGCAACAGGATCAAGTTGCTTTTGGTGTTGGTATAAATCCTAATGATTTTAATGGAGTTGTGGTTGATGGTAATCAACTAGTTTTTGAAGGAGAATGGGTCGAGAGTACTTCAATTCGCCCATTTGTAGGATCATCTTATTTTCACGATGGTAATGGTGGAAAAGGGATGAGGTTTGCAAAGTTTCCTTTTCAGGCTCCTAAAAAGGGTTTGCATGAAATCATGGTCTCATTTGCTGCTTCTGGTAATCGAGCCGGTAAAGTTCGCTATGAGATTGAAGATGAAAAAGGTATTACAGAAACTTTTATTGATCAAAGAAAGGTTACAGATAACGATAAAATTTGGCACTCTCTGGGATCCTTTACTTTTAAGGAAGGCAAAAGTTATAACCTTAAAGTTTATAACCAAGATACTGAAGGTTATGTAATTGTTGATGCGGCTCATATAATTCCTCTTGATTGAACTCTTTAATTTAAAATTTGTTGAAACTTTTTAATTTTTTTTTCGTTTCAACTTATTTCACATGGATAAAAGTTTACATCTCACAAGGTTTGGACACTTTCAATTCACAATGGAGGATGTAAGCAAAGCATCAGATTCCTCATTAAGCATTGATCAGGCACTGATGTTAGATGTTGCGACTGGCAATCAAGTTGCGATGGAAAAGCTGATTGATAATTGGAAAGATTCAGTATTTCGTTTTTTTGATCGGTCCCTCCATAATGAAGCAGATGCGGAAGATCTGACGCAGCAAGTTTTTATTAAAATTTATTATTCTGCTTCGAAATATCAACCCAAAGCAAAATTCTCCACATATCTGTTTACAATTGCACGCAATTTACTGATCGATGAAATTAATAAGAATAATCGTCAACAAACGGTCAGTTTTGAAGATGGGTGGACAAATAACCAAGCCGAAGAACCTTGTGGGCAGGAAAGTGAGATATATGAGATTATTGAATTTGCCATGCGTGGTATGCCTGAATTTCAATGTACTGCTCTTTTATTACGTGTCCAAAGAGAATTAAGTTACTCCGAGATTGCAGATGTAATGAAGGTTTCAGAATCGAGAGTTAAAACTTGGATCCATCGGGCTAGGTTATTTTTAAAAAAATCACTGGAGGAATCTGAGTTAAAATGAATAAGCCCATAGATAAGAAAAAGATAGTTGATAAGTATTTGAAAAACTCGACACATTCATTAGACGATGGTTTCGCTAATAGGGTTATCGATCGGATCAATAACATCGAGGGAAATAATACTAAAAAACAAAATATTTTATCACTTTTCCCAATTTTAATTTCAGCAGCTGCATGCTTTCTTTTTTTGCTCGTTTATATTGATTGGTCAGATCATACCCTTCAGTCTGAAGTACGGGCAGAATCAACTTTTCTAGGAAATGCTGAAAAGCAAATGATTGAAGATTTAATGTTATTGCCTGAAGAGCTAACGGAGCCTGACTCATTTTTAACTGAAGAAACCTATGATTTACTTGTTTTATTGGACAACTAAACATCAACCTGTGAATTGTTTAAGATGAAAATTCAGAAATGCGTAATTATTTTCTTTATTTGCTTTAACATCCTAAAAAGTGAAGATCGTGCTAAAAAGAATTTAATTCCAGATCCAGATAAGCGATTAGTTAAGAGTTATGGTGATGGAAATGTAACAAAGGTTGATAAAAAAAGACAATTGAACTTCCCTTCATCGAACCAGATTGATCTTCTTAGATCTTTGCTCGATGCATCTCCGGAGAGACTTAGGCTTATGAAAAAGACAATTGAACGAGTGGAATCGATGACTCCGGATCAAAAAAGAAATGTGAAAATGAGATTAAAGAAGTTGAGGGATGCGCCTCCACATATTCGATTTAAGGAACTCGGAAATTTAAGATTAAGGCATGAAAAGCTAAACAAATATTGGAAAAGTTTGAATCGCGAAAAAAGAAAATCTGAAATGGAGAACTTTCAGAATCTCTCTTTACCTGAAAGAGAATCCTATTTCAGAGATGTTATAGGAAACCATTAATCTAATCAAAAAGAATTCATTCGGAATCTTTTATTGATTTATTCCAATAACAAAACTAACGAAACTTTTATCTGATTATTTGCGATTTTATCTTGCTTCTTTTTCCATTTACGGGATTTAGTCGATAAGAGTATCAAATAATTTCGTTGCTATGAATAATTCTAACAAAAAAACTTTCCACTATTCACGCCGAGCATTTCTTGGGGCTTCAGCTTCAGCAGCTTTTTCATTTACCTTTTTGCCCTCAAGGGTTTTTGGAGCAAACGAAAGACTCCAAGTTGCTGGAATTGGTGTAGGAGGAAAGGGGAAAAGCGATTTTGATCATTTGGCTGTTCATGGAGATGTTGTAGCAGCATGTGATATTGATTCCCGAAGGTTGGATGTTGCGGTTAGAAAACACCCTGATGCGGTAAAATTTTCTGATTATCGGGAATTGATTAATCAATTTGAAGGAAAGATAGATGTACTTACCGTTAGCACACCTGACCATACCCATGCACCAGCTGCAATGATGGCAATGCACAAGGGAATGCATGTCTATGTTCAAAAGCCGATGGCTCATACGGTCTGGGAAGTTCGTCAAATGGCTCTTCTTGCACGTAAAAATGGAATTTGTACTCAGATGGGTAACCAAGGTACCGCCACAGATGGTATCCGCGAAGGTGCTGAGTTTGTTAGGACTGGTGGACTTGGTGAAGTTAAGGAAATTCATGCGTGGACAAACCGTCCGGTTTGGCCGCAAGCGCCTTCAATTGTATCCCGTCCAAAAGAAGTTATGCCAGTGCCTGACCACATAGACTGGGATTCTTTCATCGGTCCAGCCCCAATGCGGCCCTACAATTCCTGCTACACACCTTTTAAGTGGCGAGGATGGTGGGATTATGGAACCGGAGCATTAGGTGATATGGCTTGTCATACCACAAATTTGGCTTTTATGGCTTGTGAGTTGACGGCTCCAACAAAAGTTGAATCTGTAAATACTGGCCCAATTAATGATGAAACCTATCCTTCTTGGGCCACTATTGATATGCAATTTCCAAAAACTGATAAGCGTGGTGCTATTAAGTTTCATTGGTACGAGGGGAAGGTTGGTAATGATGGAAAGGTCAATAAAGGCATAAAAAATTTACCTCCTATGGAATTATTTCACGGAGAAACTCCAAAGAACAGCGGATTATTACTGGTCGGGAGCGAGGGGATTATGTATTCCCCCAACGATTATGGAGCGGATTGGATGGTTTATCAGGGTGGAAAGTGGCTAAAGAGGAGTGAAGTCGAATTGCCCGAGAAGTTTCTACCCCGAAATGGTAGGGGGGATGCGGGAATGAAAGAAGAACTCGTAAAGGCTATTCGTGAGAATGACCCTAAGATTGCCATGTCTAATTTTGATTATGCTGGTAATATGACCGAAACAATTCTTCTTGGAAATGTGGCCATGCGTGCGGGAGGTAAGTTTAAGTGGAATTCGAGAAAACTGTCCACAAACCGAGAAGATGCAAATAAATTAGTTTCAAAGCCTTATCGTTCACAATGGGGCTTTGAGCCTGCCTAAGAAACTTTTTAAGCTAATCAATTTTTTGACTTCTTGACAGGTTTTAAGACTTAATCACAGTAAAGCGAATTTTTTTATTTTCGCTTGAGTTCAGAGTTTTAATACACTGAATCTTCAATGAAAAAATTCCCGATTTACATGGTTAATGCCTTTGGTATTGGGTCACAATCCGGAAACCCTGCTGGAGTGTGCATTTTAGAACAATGGCCCGGTACAGGTGAACTACAAAATATGGCAACTCAGTTGAATTTGCCTGAAACAGCTTTTGTGATTCCGGTTAAAAAGGATGTTTGGTCTATTCGTTGGTTTTCAGTAAAGCACGAAATTTTCCTTTCTGGACACGCTACTCTCGCGGCTGCTTATTGTCTTTTTTGTAGGGAATTGAATGCTCACGATCAGATTCTTTTTAACTCTAAGAGTGGCCAATTGAAGACTATTCTTCATCGAGACAGGAGTATTGAAATTGAACTGCCTTCTTCTTCGTTTGCACCCCATTCCCTTTCCTCACGTTTAGTTGAAGGATTGGGTGCATATCCCGAAGCTGTCTGGTTGGGGGACAATTACATGTGTCTTTTCGATTGCCCAGAGACTGTTAAATCTTTGCAACCAGATTTTCCGACTCTGCTTTATTTAAAGGGGGGGGTAGGTGTAATTGTTACGGCGAAATATGGATTAGGTAAGTACGATTTTATTTCAAGGTACTTCGCACCAAGAGTCGGAATCAACGAAGATCATGCTACCGGGTCCGCACATTGTATGCTTGTTCCTTTTTGGTCAAAAAAACTTGGTAAATCAAATCTATTTTCTTTGCAAACTTCTCCTCGCGGAGGTGAATTCTATTGTGAAAACAAAAATAAAATTGTGTCCTTAAGAGGTCATGCAGATCAGTTTCTCGAAGGAGAATTGACGATCTAAAATGAAATTTGTTTTGAATTTGTATTTCTCATTACCTTATGATTTGAGACTTTTTAATGAAAATTAGGTTCTGGGAATCAAATCCTTAGTTCAGGCTTTATCTGTTTTTTCAACTTCCTTTCAAATTTTATTCGTTTTGGGTCTTACTTGTTTCTTGTCTCCTTTTTAATCTGAATCAATATGTTGTTAATGGCTCGAATTCTTTCTCCCAGTTTTACAATATTTCTTACACTTTGTTCCTTTTTATTAGTTAGCCTGAAGGCTAAAAAAGCAGTTAGTTTTTATAACGATATAAAACCTATTTTTCAGTCTAATTGCAATGGTTGTCACCAACCAGCCAAAAAGAAAGGGGATTATTTGATGACCGAATTTTCCTCTTTATTAAAAGGAGGCGAAACTGGGGAGGTTGCGGTGCTACCAGGGTACCCTGAGAAGAGTTATCTATTAGACCAGATCACTAATGATGAAGATGGGATTTCAGAAATGCCTAAGGGTAAGAATGCCCGACCTCTGCATGCAGTAGAGATTTCTTTAATTAAACAATGGATAGAAGAGGGTGCATTGGATGATTCTCCTGCGGGCGAAAATAATCTGTACACCATGAGCCAAAAACCGATCTATCAAAAACTTCCTTTGATTCGTTCCTTGGAATATTCTCCAGATGGTAGGAATCTCGCTCAGAATGGATACCATGAAGTGTTAATCGCCGACACCTCTTCCGGTAAAGTTGTAGCTAGGCTTGTCGGATTGTCAGAAAGAATCGAGTCGGTGGCTTTTTCACCCAATGGTAAATGGTTGGCAGTTGCGGGAGGAAAGCCTGGTAAAATGGGAGAGATTCAAATTTGGGATTGGGAGAAAGCAAAGTTGTTATTATCTCATTCGGTCACTTACGATACGCTTTATGGTGTATCATGGTCACCCGATGGAAACTTTGTAGCTTTTGGAGCCAGTGACACCGCAGTTCGGGTAATAAATGCTAAAAATGGTGAGGCTATTGTTTACATGGCTGGTCATGATGACTGGGTGCGCGGAACGGTTTTTTCAGACGATGGGAAGTCGGTTTTTTCAGTGAGCCGTGATAAAACAGTTAAGCAGACTGATCTCCAAACAGAGCGCTTTATTGGTAATGTTACCACCCATACTCCAGGAATTCTGAGTGGCGGTCAAAATTCTATTGCGGTCAGACCCAATAAAACTGAACTATTGGTTGGGGGTGCTGACGGGAAAGCTAAGCTGTTCAGGCAGGCTACTAAAGCTGCACCTGCAGGTGGTGGTAACCCGAATCAAATTCGTGAATATTCAGAACAAATGGGAAGAGTATTTTCAGTTTGTTTCAATGCATCGGGCAAACTTTGCTTTGCGGGTAGCAGTTTAAACGGTCAGGGAGAGGTTAGATGCTTTGATGTCGATAGCGGAAAGCAATTATGGTCCAGAATGTTTAATACTTCTCCCGTTTATGCTCTTGCCACTCCAAAAAATGGAAAATACTTGGCGGTTGGTGGTTATGATGGCCAAATTAGATTTCTATCGGTGGCATCTGGAGAAATTGTGAAAAGTTATTCATTGCCCCTGCTCGCTTCCGATTCTAAGCAAAAAGATAAAATTATTTTATCGAAAACTTTCCCCAGAGAAGAACTCGTGGCGGAAGAAACTCTACCTTCTGGTATAAAAATAATGGCTTTGGATGCTTTGCCCAAAGAGATTTCCATTACTTCACCGATTGAATATGCACAAATTTTGGTCACGGCAGATTTGGGGAGCGGTCGGTTTTCAGATGTTACCCGAATGGTTAAATGGTCCGGGTTTGAAGGTTCGGGAGAGATTGATAACAGGGGCCTTTTTACTCCGATTAAAGATGGGGAAGGTTTTATAACCGTTTCATTGGGGAACCATTCGGTTGAAATTCCGTTCACCATTTCAGGGCAAGGTGAAATTTATCATCCTGACTTTATATCAGAAGTTAATCCAGTGATTTCCAAACTTGGATGTAATGCAGGAACTTGCCATGGAGCGAAGGATGGAAAAAATGGGTTCAAACTTTCTCTACGTGGTTATGACACATTATACGATATTCGAGGATTTACCGATGACATGGCTTCTAGGAGAGTAAATATTGCTGCACCTGAAAGAAGCTTAATGCTTTTGAAATCGACCAGCAAGGTTCCGCATGAAGGAGGACAATTGACCAAGGATGATTCTCGTTATCATCGAATTATTCGCTCTTGGATAAGCAATGGGGCATTAGTCAATATGGAGGCCAGCAGAGTAAAAGAAATAAAACTGACTCCACAGAATCCTGTGGTTGAAGAAATTGGTTCTACTCAACAATTCAGGGTCTTGGCTGTTTATGATAATGGAGTCATTCGTGATGTCACCCGTGAATCTTTTGTGACAAGTGGGAACGGCGAAGTTGCAGAGCACGACGACCTAAGTTTAATGACCACTTTGCGAAGAGGGGAAGCACCCATACTTGCACGATTTGAGGGAAGGTATGCAGCTACTACTCTAACAGTGATGGGGGATCGTACCGGGTTTGTTTGGGAAGATCCCAAGTTCAAAAGCCGTGTGGACGAGTTGGTTTCACAAAAGTGGAAGAGAATGAAAATTATACCATCCCATCAAGCCGGCGATTTGGATTTTCTTCGTCGTATTTATTTGGATCTTACTGGACTGCCACCTAAAGGAGACATCATATCGAAATTCTTAGATGACAACCGGTCAGGTAATAAAAAACGATCTGAGTTGATCGATCAGTTAATTGGAAATGATGAGTATGTTGAACACTGGTCAAACAAGTGGGCCGATATGTTGCAAGTGAATGGAAAGTTTTTGGGCCGTGAAGGAGCCACGGCTCTTCGAGACTGGATAGAAGGCGAGATTCGCAATAACACACCTTACGATGAGTTTGCCCGTAAGGTACTCACAGCTTCTGGTTCAAACAAGGAAAACCCACCTGCCTCCTATTATAAAATACTAAGAACTCCTGAAGATACTATGGAGAATACTACACATTTATTTCTCGCCACTCGTTTCAATTGCAATAAGTGCCATGATCACCCTTTTGAGCGTTGGACACAGGATCAATACTATGAAATGTCGGCACATTTTGCCCAATTTAAATTAGTAAAAGATCCTGCTGCTGGCAAAAGAACTATTGGAAAGACAGCAGTTGAAAGAGCCAAGCCCCTTTACGAAATAGTTACGGATGTTAAAACCGGTGAGATTAAACACGAAAAAACTGGACAGGTCACAGCGCCAAATTTCCCATATCCCGCAAAGTTTGAAGATAATTCATCAATGACAAGAAGAGAAAGATTAGCTGCGTGGATGACTTCTTCTGATAACCAGTATTTTGCACGAAGTTATGTGAACCGAATTTGGGGATACCTTTTTGGGGTAGGTATTATTGAACCGATTGACGACATTCGAGCCGGCAATCCACCAAGTAATCCAGAATTGCTTGATTATTTGGAAACTGAATTTGTTGAAAGTGGATTTGATGTTCAGCATATTATTCGTTTAATCTGCCAATCCAAAACCTATCAATTATCTGTGGAAACAAATTCTTGGAACGAAGATGACACCATAAATTTTTCCCATGCCCTGCCGAGAAGGCTTCCCGCGGAAACTTTATTGGACGCAGTCTACACTGTTACTGGATCTCAAACGCGATTTCCCGGTGTTCCTGCAGGTACTCGGGCTGCCTCGCTTCCCGATGTAGGTATTTCTCTTCCTGATGGTTTTTTGGGTACTTTTGGAAGACCAGCCAGAGAGACATCCTGTGAATGTGAAAGAAGTGGCGAGTTGCAATTAGGTCCAATCATGGCCTTGGTCAGTGGTCCGACGGTCAATAACGCAATATCCGATCCAAATAATGCCATTAACAAGCTAGCCAAAGAAGAAGGTGATAATCGTAAGTTGATTAATCGTTTATTTTTACGAATTCTAAACCGCCCGGCATCGAATGAAGAAATAAATCGGAGCCTAAGCTTATTTACTGAAAAAATTCAGGTAGATCATCAAGATCTTGTTGCTGAACTGAAAGAGGCAGAGTCTAGCGTTAAAAGTTGGTTGGAAAAAATGGAAAAGGCCAGGGCCGATGGGATCAACCAGGCAAAAGGCCAACTTGCCAATTATAAACAAAAAACTGAAGAAATGGTTAAAATGGCGAATGAAAAAAGAAATGCACGGATCAAGACTGCGAAAGATGCATTGGCTTTATTTGATGAAATGCTTCCGGTGAAGCTCAAGGAATGGGAGCACGAATTTTCAACAGGTAAAAGCTCATGGCAGAACTTGAACCTTTCTAGTATCAGTTCCAAAATGCCAGGTGTAAAGTTTGAGACTCTTAATGATGGTTCTGTTTTTGTTGGCGGTCGAAGTGCGAAAGGATCCTACAAAATAGAAAGTACTTCTTTAGTGAGTCGGGTAACAGGGATACGGATTGAGGCAATGAAGGATGATCGTTTACCCAGAAGAGGTCCTGGTCGAGCACCAAATGATGGAAACTTTGTTCTTTCAGAATTGGAAGTTTTCGTAAGTCCAACCAATGATTTAAAGCACTGGAAGAAATTACATGCATCAAAATGGGAAAGTACTCCAATTCCTGAATCTTGGAAATTAAATCCTGGATCAATAGTAAATGATGGGAACCGGAGTGTAATCATAAAAAAAAGTGGAGAAAAAAACCATATTCAAATGAGTGAGTTTTTGCATGTCGGCCCTTTCAAGGGGGTTGGTTTTGATCAGGAAGCAGGTCCTGAGTTAGATACCGAATTACTTCGTGAAAAAACATATGAGCACGGGGGTGATTTATTAAAATGGGTTTCCAAACCCGAATTGAAAGATGGTGTACTTTACGGATCAATATTTAGTGCAGAAAATTCTGCAAATTACCTTGCTAAGGTAATCGAAGTTACAAATGAAATGGAACTACCGGTAAGTTTGGGCAGTGACGATGGAATCAAAGTCTTCCTCAATGGTGAAATAGTCTTGGCGAAAAATATTAGCAGGGGGGCTGCCCCTGATCAGGACAAGGTGGTGTTAAATTTGAAAAAGGGAAAAAATACTATAATTTTAAAAATTCATAATGGGGGTGGGCCTTCCGGTTTTTATTTTAAATCCGGTGTTGGTCAGTCGAAATTACCAGGGTTTACTTGGAGCAAGAA
>JABGWZ010000271.1 GCA_018675995.1 Opitutia bacterium
CAGATGATTACTTTTGAGATGATTCCGGAAAAGGTTCGTGATGATCCGGCCTTTGAGCTTAACGCCAGTGCTGTTTCCACTGGTAATAATCATTCAGTTTTTAATTTGCCTGTTAGTTTCGAAGTGGTCTCCGGACCCGCATCCGTAAATACAGTAGGTGTTGTAACTCTCAATGGATTGGAGGGGAATGTTACTATTACTGCAAGCCAAAGTGGAAGTGCTTATGTGAATCCCGCACCATCAATAACGCAAACTTTTTATGTTTCGGCAAAACAGCGACAGGAAATAAGGTTTCCTGCTGTTGGAGAAATTGGGGGTTTGATCAATACACCTCGTGGGCATAGACCATTAATTTTGCAGGGAGTTCGTTCCACAAGTGGAATACCACTTCAGATAACTAGTTCAGACTCGAGTGTTGTCAGAGTGTTTAAGGGAAATCAAATTATACCGTTGAAGGAGGGGATTGTTAATTTGACCTTCAATGCTCCCGGTAACTCTTCTTTTGTCGCTGCGGAAACTATTTCAAAATCTATTACTATAATATCTCCAAGTAAAAGTGCCTGGCGGATTTTCAGAAAAGGAGATGTTCGTTACTATAAAACGGAAGAAAGGTTTATTCAGAGATTATTGTTACGAAATGCTTTTATTGGAGAAATCCAGGGAAAGAAGGTATTTAACGAGGATTACAGCGATTCAGATGCAGACGGATACAGCAATCTGTTTGAGCGTGCAATCGGTTCTGATTCTCTCGGTCCAGATCGTCCCCAAGACCTCCCCTTTCAACCGGTTAGCTATGACAAGAGACAAAGAATTTCATTTATTCGGTACCGAGATGAAAATGGGTCGACATTGAGCACAGCGGGGGAAATTTTCAACTATCATGTTGAGCAAAGTGATAATTTACAAACATGGAGTAATTTTGGTTTACAACTTGAACGCTCGATTGACCTCGGTGGTGGAATGGTTCGCCAAACATGGGTTGTTTTAGAAAGTTTACCGGCTTCGGCAAAGAGGTTTCTTAGGGTTCGAATCTCTATTCCATAAGGTTTCTGTTCGCCAGTAGTTTAAAGTTTATTTGTAAGGTATGGCTTTCGTAGTTGCTAAATTGGTAGTGAATCAGAAGATAAAATGAAACCTTAACTCAATTATTATGAAAAAAATTATATCGTTACTCATTTTTACTATGCTCTCATCGTCCTTGTTCTCTCGAGAATATCCTGATATCAGCATTAAAGATTTACAAAATGCAATAAAGGCAGGGAAGGTGACCGTGATTGATGTAAATGGAGTAAATTCATTCAAAAAAGGCCACATCCCGACTGCCATTCACTTTTCCAGTGTGGGAAAAAAATTATCCCAATCTCTCCCAAAGGATAAAAACAATTTGATCGTATCGTATTGTGGAGGACCTGGTTGCAGCGCATACAAAAGAGGGGCTGATGCTGCTGCCAAATTAGGTTATAAAAATATTAAACACCTTTCTGCTGGAATATCTGGATGGAAACGATCCGGTGCTCAAATTGCACAAAAATAGTAGCAATCAAGTTTTACAAAGGACGCCAAAAGGCGTCCTTTTTTTTGGATTTTGGAAACCCATCGAGTGATTCAGACAAAATAGCTTTAATTTTTATTCTTTCATTTTCTTCCATGTAGGAAAATTTTGGTGGAAGTTGATTTGTATCACACGACAAAATAAAAGTTTCGCTTTGCATTATTATTGAAAGAGTAGCATCTTAAAGAAGTGTAGTTCTTACAATGAGGTTAGATATTCGCAGTTCAATTTATTCTTTAAAACTTCTATTTAGTTTAGTTTTTTCAATTGTGTTGGTGGCTAATACCAAAAACATTAGCGAACCTGTAGGGTCACTTTCAATTGTTTTAGCTGCAGGGTCGCCCGTTTCCCCTACTTACAGGATCGCATCTTCTGGATTGAATGGAAAAGTAGCATTTCGTGGACAGGTCAAGCAGGTGGACGGGGCCGATATTATTTTTAATCGTGTTCCGGACTTACTTGACCCCACAATTTTGAGCTGGCCTTTCTCTGATGGTATCTTTGCCTCCCGAAAAGCTCGCTTTGCGGCTGTTTTGGATTCTAATGATTCTGATCAGTCAATCCTTGATTTTCTCTTATTAGACGGTGGTACTGGTTATACCACTGAACCGAAAGTTTATATTTCTTCGCCATCAGATGGAAATATGTCTTGGCAGAACCATGAACCGGCAGTTGCCTACTCTTCAATTGCTTCAGGTTCGGTTACCTCCATTAACCTTGCAGCAGATTACAGGGGCAAGGGGTATCAACAAGTACCGAGTGTTGAAATTCAAGGTGGTAGACATTTTTTGCGTTGTGTTGAATCAGGCAGTTTGCATGAAGGGAAATTTTTTCTCATTACTTCAAATACAGGAGATACAATCACTATCGAAAACCCACTTGCTGAAAATTTAAATGCTATATTTAAATCCAATGCTATGGTTGAAGTTTTCGAAGCTTGGACACTTGGCTCATTGTTTGGGTATTCCAGTACACAACTTCAGCAGGGAGATTCATCAGTCGCAGACTACATTTACTTGCTTAAACCTCCAAAGCAACAAGATGGCACTGCGACAGACTACATTGCCCATTTTCATGATGGAGCCAGTTGGAAAGAGGTCAATGGTTCCAATGTAAGCACCTCTGACACACTTATATACCCCGATGAATCATTCATTTTGGCGAGACGATCACCTTCTCCTTTGGAAATATCTTTGTTCGGAGTTGCTTTGACACAGGATAGCTTTGTTCAAATACCAAGTGTTGGTAAAAGATTTTTGATGAATAATCCTTTCGGCGTTGATGTTATGCTTTCGGATTTAATTCCTACTCTTAATTTAACTTCAGATCCATTGGAGACCCAAAAATGGTTTACTTCTTTAGATCAAGAACTAGCAGACAATGTTGAGTTACTTCGGGACGGAGTTTGGACTTCCTTTTGGCATGATGGAACTAATATTGGAGTAACTGAAGCAGCTTCATTGACCGCGAGGCAAGGGACTGGTGTTGCGGGGTCGATGACACTCCAAGACCTTTCTATGACTGCAGGTACTATTACCGCGATGACAAATCCAGCATCTGGAAATATTGTTGTTACCTCCCCGGGACATTCATTGAGCAGTGGATTAACAGTAAGAATTTCGAACGCGTATGGTTATAAAACAAATGATGATTCGCCCAAACAACAAGTTGATGAAAATGGAAATATTGTAAGTTCAGGAGAAGGACTGGTAGTAGAATCAAATGCGAATGGTTTATTTCAAATAAGTGTTGTTACCCCTAATACCTTTGAAATTGTTAACAAAAGCGGAAATTGTGATTTTATTTCTCCTGCAAATTGGAAAACAGGAAGTAAGGGAACTGGATACACCTCAAACGCGTATGTTTCGTTCGTTGGAGGTGGTGGAAAAGGTGCGCAAGGAATCGCTCATGTTGAAAACGGTTCAGTTCAATCAATTACTCTAACCAATCCAGGGAATGGATATGAAAGTGCTCCTAAGGTTTTTGTACATTCTGGAGGTTGGCGAAGTTTCGGTGCGGGAAACTCTCCTTTTAATGACGTTCTCATTCCAGCTGGATCAGGTATTCATTTATTTCGTAACCTGCCTAATGGACTTGCATCTACATTGAGGGTTGGCAATCCATTGGAGTAATGAAATGAGTACTGGGTCGTTAATTTTTAAATGGTGATTTCTAGCTAATTTGAAATGCATCTACATCTAGAATGTCGTGGATTTCCACATCAAGGGGGAATTTTTCTCTTCTCTTTCGAAACTGTGCAAGGAATTTAGGAACATGATTAGTGAGATAAAAAATATGGTAGCGATAATAGCCCTTCATCTTTTCTAGAGGAGCGGGAGCAGGTCCCTTAATATCGACATTTTC
>JABGWZ010000219.1 GCA_018675995.1 Opitutia bacterium
AAAGATCATTCCTTTTAAAGGGGAATATTTCGAATTAACCGACGATTCAAAACACCTTTGTAAAAATCTTATTTATCCAGTACCCGATCCAGAATTCCCCTTTCTTGGTGTACACTTTACCCGAATGATTGATAATTCGGTAGAATGCGGCCCAAACGCGGTGCTTGCCTTCGGAAGAGAAGCTTACGGAAAATTCGATCTTAATTTAAAAGACTTGCTTGAATCGATTTTTTATCCCGGCTTTCAGAAAATGGCGATGAAGCATTGGAGAATGGGTTGGGGCGAGATGTGGCGTTCATACAACAAAGCAGCTTTTGTAAAAGCACTACAAAGATTGATCCCAGAAATTGAGGCAAAACACCTGCATTCAGTACCGGCGGGGATCCGTGCCCAGGCAGTCAGTCCAGACGGAGCCATGGTGGACGACTTCCTGATCCAGGAAAACAACCGGATCATCAATGTTTGCAACGCCCCTTCCCCAGCAGCGACTGCATCGCTTAATATTGGAGCAACTATTGCCAAGAATTTATCGAGTCGCTTTTAAAGAAATCCGACTAAAATTAATTTTAAAATTGGACAAGTCTTGAAAGTTCTTTCTGATCAAAGAACGATATTTCAAATTAACCAACCAACTTATTAAGCTAAATGAAAAGAGATATAAGACTTTCCATCATCTGCCTATTACTAAGCTCAATATCGCTGATGGCCAAGAAAACGGGCGAACGGCCCAATATTCTCTTTGCCATTGCAGATGATTGGAGTTTTGGGCACGCCGGTGCCTACGGATGTAAGTGGATTAAAACACCTGCCTTTGACCGGGTTGCCCGAGAAGGAATCTTGTTCAATCGGGCATATACGCCAAACGCAAAATGTGCCCCATCCCGTGCCATTGTACTGACCGGAAGAAATTCGTGGCAATTGGAGGAGGCGGCTAACCACCAGAATATCTTCCCCGCTAAGTTTAAGGGTTGGATGGAAGTATTAACAGAGAATGGCTACTCAACAGGCTTTACCGGCAAAGGATGGGGTCCAGGAATTGCAAAAAACTTTCGGGGCATTGACCGTTTATTAACTGGAACAGTATATAACAGGGAAAAACTAATTCCACCTGGTAAAGGAATATCCAACAATGACTACACCGCCAATTTCATTTCTTTCCTCAAGCAAAGCCCTAGAGGCAAACCCTGGGCATTTTGGTTTGGAACCACAGAACCGCACAGAGGCTATGAAAATGGAATTGGACAAAGAATGGGTAAAAAACTTTCAGATATTGAAAGAGTGCCTAAATTTTGGCCGGATAATGAAATCGTGCGAAACGATATGCTCGACTATGCAATTGAAGTGGAACATTACGACAATCACCTAGGGCAAATTTTAGAAACCTTGGATAAAGTAAGAATGTTAGAAAATACGATTGTGATTGCCACCTCTGATCATGGTATGCCTTTCCCGCGGTGCAAAGGACAGGCTTATGACTATTCCAACCACATACCCCTGGCTATTCGTTGGCCAAATGGAATTGAAGGCAACCGTAGAATTGTGGAAGATTATGTCAGTTTCGCGGACCTGGCACCTACCCTTCTTGAAACTGCCCGAATACCCGTAGAAAGATCTGGTATGCAACCCATTACAGGATCAAGCTTGTTTGACATTTTCTCATCTCCGAAATCTGGGCAAATCAATACCAAAAGGGACTTTGTCCTGGTGGGTAAGGAAAGACATGATGTAGGTCGGCCCAATAACCGAGGTTATCCGATTCGCGGGATCGTAAAAAAAGATTTTCTCTATATTCGAAATTTCGAAACTGATAGATGGCCGGGTGGAAATCCAGAAACAGGTTATTTAAATTGTGACGGTAGTCCGATTAAGAGTCTTCTTATTGATCAAAGACGAAAGGGAGAGACAAAATACTGGCAAATGAGCTTTGGTAAAAGAAATCAAACAGAACTATACGATTTAATTAATGATCCCGACTGCGTGGAGAACTTAGCCGGCAACCCTAAATTCTACAAAGTCGAGAAGAATTTAAGGGTACAACTTCAAATCGAACTGAAGAAACAAAAAGACCCAAGAATGTTTGATCGAGGGTTTCTTTTTGACAAATATCCATTCGTTGGGGATTGGAATAATTTTTACGAAAGATACATGAGTGGGAAGAAAACACCACGCACCGGTTGGGTGAATGGAAGTGATTATGAAAGGAAGCCACTCGATTAATTTTATAAAATTTTAATTTTTAAGTTTGCACGATAATATGAGAATCTAAATAAATTGTCGCTTCATAATAATTCAATGATTAAAAATAACACAATTCTTCTCTTTTTGGCCTGTTCTCTAACAGCTCAAGATTCAACTAATAATGTGGCTAAATCAACGCTCCCAGCACTTGCAGTTCAAGGCAGTACCTTTGGCTCACTTGATATCTCCAAATCAAAATTACTAGGCGAAGATGTAATCGATTCCCGTAATATTTCTACGCTTGAAGATCTTAACGGACTATCGTCAAACCTTCATTTTAGTGGTAATGGATTAAAATCGTTTGGCGATGTAGTCTCGATTCGTGGAATTGGAAATACTCAACTTTTCGGATCTCCCGGAGTACAAATGTATGTTGATGGAGTTCCTCAGGGAAATGTGTTTTCCTACGGTGCGGAATTGTATAATTTAGAAGGGGTGGAAATATTTAAGGGACCACAAGTCGCTCAGTTTGGAAAGCTCGCCCCAGGCGGTGCAATTAACCTGATCAGTCGAAAACCAGGCAACGCAAAAACCCAAAGCGTTTCAGCATCTGTTGCATCATTTAATTCCCAAAAGTACAACCTTTACAGTGCTGGCCCGATTGACCAGCATTTCTCTTACTCTTTAAGTGCACAAAGATCTACCAGCGACGGCTTTCTAAATAACGCTTCAGGACAAGACAACCACTCAGAAAGCTGGAATGGAAAACTGAGCCTGGTCTGGGATGATGGATCAGGAATGAAAGCAACCTTGGGGGCATCATTAGGATCACATAAACTCGGAGCCCAACCCATTGTATTGAGAAACCAATCTGACTTCTATGCTAGATCCGTTAATACTTTAAATGAACGGACTGAAATTGAACAAGATCAACAATTTTTAAAAATCGAACAGGACTTAAGTTTTGGAAACTTAAGCTCAATAACAACTCACAATGACTGGGAAATGAATCCTAATTTACTTGATATAGACTTTGATTTTGGTGCCTTCACCTCCACAATTTCTCAAAATCAGGAAAATTGGTCACAGGAAATTAAAGTCCAATCTATTGATGAAGAGTCGAACTGGGCTATAGGAGTATTTTACAATGATGATGATATCAAAGGAAAAGCAACCAGGTTTGTGGGGATGAACATTGACACAGACTATACATTGGATTCTGAAAACATCGCTGGCTTTGCATCTTTTGGAAAATCGGTTTCTGATATTGATGAAATTGGTTTAGCATTAAGAATGGATCGCTTCGATAAAGCGATGAGTAGAACGAACACATTAAGCGGTTCTTCCCAACATTCTAAAGATTTTTCTGGAACAACTGGGCATTTGAATTGGAACCGAAGGCTTTCAGATACTGCATCTCTTGAATTAAAAGCTGGGTACACAGAAAAGGCTGGAGGTTATTCTGCTTTTACAAGCACTCCTGGGCAGGAAGAATTTTCTGAGGAGAAAATAAGTTCCTATGAGATAATTTTTAAGCTCACCCCATCAAATAATTGGGGGTTAAATTTAGCTGGGTTTATAAATAATGTGAAAGATTATCAATTCGAACTCAATGGGGCAGGAATGGATTATTATTTGGAAAATGCTGATAAGGCTACTATCCATGGTATTGAAGTTGATTCCTTTTGGAGTTTTGATGGGGGCTGGAGTTTGCAAACCTCTTTTGGTATTACAAAAAGCGAATTTAAAGAGATATCTGCACTACCTGCTTTGAAAGGGAAACAACTGCCTTTCGTACCCGATCAATCTTTTTCAGTTTCCCTTGAACACAAACTTGAAAACGGACTAACCTATAATATCGGAAGTCGAACGATTGGAAAATCCTATTTTTGGGACAATACTGGAATAAATACAGCAGATGTAATTGATACTTATACCTTAATTGATGCAAATATCGAATACGAACTCGACAACTGGAATATTACATTATTTGGAAGTAATCTTACAGATGAAGAATATTACACATCATTAGTAAGTAACTTGGGATTTGGTAACGGTAATGCACCGGGTATTGTCGGTTC
>JABGWZ010000275.1 GCA_018675995.1 Opitutia bacterium
CTGATTTAGCAAATAAAGGTTATAACGATGGTCGGCTCCATGATTTAAGATGGGAGATGAGATTAAGCCCTGGAAGAGTTCGTATGTGGGTGGATGGAGAATTGCTCGGGGAATCAAACACTACTGGATCATCAACTCTTGCCAACTGGTCTGGCGGAGATAATGGAGGCTTTGGAAAGCAAGAAAGTAGTATTTGTGTAGGAGAACCTTCGACGCCTTGGCCTTATGCCATCGGTTCATCATTACTTTATCATTATGGGAACGGGTTCAAAGTTAACCAATCATATGTTTATCAAGACACCAACTTCGATATCCCAATTGATTTTAATGGTGTAAATGTAAATGCAAGATCTCTTACCTCTGGAGCAGATAAATCGGGGACAGGTGTTGGAACAGGAACTGATAATATTGGCGGTTTATGGTTTGGAAAGTTAAGGATTGGTAATTCTGGGTATTTAAGAACGGGAGATATTACTTTTGGAACGAGAAGTGATGATGGAAGTGTCCTATGGATCGACTTGGATGAGGATGGGGATTTTTCAAAGACTGGATTACAAGGAAGTGAAATGGTGGTTGATAATAAGGGTAGTCATGGCCAAGTGAATCGTCTTGGCACTCGTTTTCTAGGCCGGAAATCCCCGCTTTTGATGCGTGCAGGTGTGATTGCACACAAGGGAATATCTTTGGGCGCGGATGGGTATCCAATTTCTTGGCATGCTACCTACGACCAAGATTATAGTGGGCTTTCTTCGAGTTCGATGGAGGTGAATAATTGGTACCATGTGGTCATGGTGGTCGATCGTGAGACCGGTCGTATAAAGCAGTATTTAAACGGACAATTGGCTTCCGAAAATTCTTTCCCGATGGGAAGGCAGGGAGAGATTTCTTTGGGTGATTGGTTCTTTGGAGGAATGCCCTCATTTAATGATCGCTTTGAAGGCTTCATTGATGATGCACGAATATATTCCGTTGCCCTGAGCGATGATGATGTCGGTAAAATTTTTAATAATAATAGTGGAGATATGGGAATAGTCGCCGAGTTTACCGCACCAAGTATTACCGATGACTCCAATATCTCAGTGAATTTAAGATTTTTGCAATTTGAAGTCCCTGTAGTTGTCACAGGCTTAATTGAAAGTGATTTAAATGTAACTGGAGCCACGATTTCCAACTTTGTGAGTTTAGATGGCAATTTTTCATTTAACTTAATCCCTCTTGCTGAGGCGACTGAGATTAGTATTTCTTTGAATTCAGGTGCTGGCGAGTTTGCTGGGGATGATACATTGCCCTCAAGCACATACATTCAATTAGTTCCTCCTGTGCCTGGTAAGTCAGATTTAGTGAGTTGGTGGTGGTTGGATGAAGGGAAAGGAACTTCAGTGACAGATAGTATAAGCAATTCGTTTGGTTCATTGCATGGTGGGACTTCGTGGTCTCTCGCTTCAAGTTATGGAACTTCTCTGTCTTTTCAGAATATTGGGGATTATGCTGACTTGGGAGTGCCTGCAGTTAATTGGGACAACAATAAATTTAGTTTGAACTTCTGGTTTCGCCGGAATGAGGAGAGCTTTAGTTGGTCGGCAGAACAGATTTCTAATGTAATGTTGAGCTTGGGGAATGAAGAAAATTGTTCTCTTCAACTAGGCACTAAGGGTAGTGATGTGGAAATTTTTCTCAGTACCACGGGCAAGACCGGACGAGCGAGTATGTCTGCTAATATTACAGACAATACTTGGCACTACCTATCTCTGTCCTATGATGCAAATAATACATCGGGCGATGAACTACAGATTTTTCTCGATGGTTCTGCAATCGGATCGACCAGTCTTTTTTCGGGCGGACTGGCTGCGGGTGCAACTGAGAAATGGCTTCTTGGAATTGCCCAATTAAGCAATCAATCGGCTGGTCGTTTTACGGGCAATCTTGATGATATTCGTTTGTTTAATAAAGCCACTACCCTTTCTGGACATCAAATGGTTTATAATAAAGGCAACGGCGACCTCAATCTTGGCGTCCATGCCACCTACCCTACTTCCACTTCCACTAATCCGATTGTTATCGATTTAAATTTCACAAGATACGGAATGCCATGGCAGGTTGATTTTAACGAAAGCCTGCTGGGACTGAACAATGCAGTACTTGATGAAATTAACGCTACGACTGGATCGAGTTTTAGGCTTGAATTGAATGCGACAGTTGATCCAGGAGTAATCGAAGTCTCCTTACTTGCGGGTATTGGTAAGGATTCCTCAGGAACTGGCAATAAGCCTCAATCTTTCAAGATTGGATTTGGACATCCTATTACAAAACTTGAGAATTTAGCGGCTTGGTGGAGGTTTGACGAAGGGAACGGAAGCACCGTGATAGATTACATGAATGGATATATTGGAACATTCATCAATAATATGGATGGTAATATTACCTTTGATAATTCAGATTCTAAGTTTGGTTATGCATTACGCTTTCCTAAAACTGCCTGGTTGGCAACAAATGCATATGCAAATTCCTTAGGTATTGACCGAGGAAATCCAAGAACAATTTCTTTCTGGATGAAGGCCGAGGACCATAACGGATCAAATAATACGGACCACCAAACGGGGATTTACGGCATTGGCCAAAGAGCTAATAGCCAAATATGGGCTATGCGTGGATTGTGGGATACGGGCAACTACCGAAGGATTTTTTCTCAACACTGGGGGTGGGATCCACAAGTTTATATTGCTGAGGGAGTTAAGAATAAATGGATGCATATTGCCCACCTATATACTGGAACTAATGTTCAGGTTTATGTAAATGGTTCCCAGCGTGCGAACTGGTTGAGGACTTCGATTAATACCTCAAATTCATTCCCTCTACAACTCGGACGCTGGACTGACGAAACTCGTACAGATCGTACTTTTAAAGGCTTATTAGATGATTTCAGGGTATATAATACTGCACTTAGCTCGGTAGAAATCTCGAAAGTCTATGGTAATGGCTATGGTGATTTTGAGATTACCACCTCTTTTGAAGTAGATTTAGTAGTGGAAGGAAATTCGAACTTGGGTCGAATTAAGTTCTATCGTGGAGATGAACTAGCAGATGTGAACGATTTTAATGAATCGCAGGGCGACTTATGGATCGATGGTGGAACGATTATTCCAAATTCGCTTACAAGGCTAAATGAAGGTACTTACTCGTTTGAGTTTTCGCTCAATGAAGAAAATGTTGTATCTAATATTTGGATTAACAGTGGTTCGATTCGTGACGATTTTAATGAAACTAATGTACCTCCTGCGGATCGGGCCAATAATTCTGTTGCCACTCGTAAAATGTATCGTGCGGTGACCCGCGGGGAAGACTTAACTGCTTGGTGGCCTTTTGATACAGATAGTTTGAACAGCAGTTCTGTAATTAGTAAGACAGCGGGCAGTCAAGTCGCTACTCTTTTCGATGC
>JABGWZ010000276.1 GCA_018675995.1 Opitutia bacterium
CGGACAGACCGATTACCCGGTCCCGCAGGCTGAGATCAAATCGTATCTTTCGGCTCCCGTATGTGTAATTTTCCGCAACCCACATCCTACCATGTTTATCCCATGCCATAGCGATCGGATTCTGCACCATGGGCTCACTTGCCCACACTTTTACCCTTATTCCCTCAGGTAAGGAAAAAGACTTTGCACTCTCCTCCGCACTTGGCGGATCTACATCCGTGGTTGATTCAGTATTCGGGAGTTCGGGAAATGGATCTGCCCATGCAAGGATGTGCATTAATAAAAAAAGAAACCAAAAAATTCTCATTCACTCTACTCAAACATACCTAAGCTATCGGTCAAATGGACAATTTATTAAAAACATAATTTTAGAAAGGAGATATTTGAGGTTTGCGATCAGCTTCGTTTATCCCTGAATATTGATTTAATGAAAAAAATCCTCTTACTCACAACAACACTCCTGTTCATTTCTAATGCATTTGTTCAAGCACAGCCTAAAAAGAAGACGGCTCGAGTAAATCCAATGGCACCCATTGAGGAAGTCAAAAATCTACCCAATGCACTAATTATTGGCGATTCCATTTCAATTGGTTACACCCTGCCAACCCGAGCATTACTTAAAGGAAAAGTTAACCTTCATAGGATACCCACCAATGGAGGACCCACCACAAAGGGGATTGCCGAAATCGAGAAGTGGTTGGGCAAGAAAAAGTGGGACCTAATTCATTTCAACTGGGGTCTTCATGACCTAAAATATATGGGAAAGGACGGGACTAATCTCGTACCTAAAGAAAAAGGTGGCGTGGTACAAGTGCCTCTCGCTGAATACGAAAAGAATTTGGAGAAACTGGTCATTCGGATGAAAAAATCTGCCAAGCAGTTAGTCTGGCGAAACACTACGCCCATTCCACCCGGTTCCAAGGCTCGCTATGTAGGAGATTCCGTAAAATATAACCAGGCCGCTGCCCGCATTATGAAAAAGCACGGCATCCCCACCCTAGACCTGTTCACGCCGAGTAAAAAGAATATGAAGGAATGGATGAGGAAGGCGGATGTTCACTATTATGCCCATGGGTCCCAGGCGTTGGCCGAATTGGTAGCCGAAGATATTCTCAACCGCCTGAAAATCTAGTTTCTTACCTTAGCTGCCCGAACCGCAGCCAATGCGTCAATTAAACCATATCCAAACTTAGAGTCGACTCCCTTTAGTCCTAGATCTGATGCGGTTTCCCGTAAAATCCCACTAACCTCCCAGGGATTGAGTTTTGGATTAACCGAGAGCATTAAGGCGGCAACCCCGGCCGCATGAGGACCGGAAAAGGAATTACCCGCGGGTCCAATTATCAGTGAACCACCCTCGTCCCTCTCTACCTCTTTCCAGTCGTTTCGTATTTTATGAGAACCGGATACATTCCATACAGGGTAACCAGAAGGGAATGCGGTGAGGTCAGGCTTTGATAAAGAATTCGATTTTGAATAGTCAGAAAAAAACTGGACTCCTTCCCAGTAGCACGGGCCTTCACTGCTGAATGGCAGCTTAATTCGGGATCGGTCCACACCCGCAATCGCAAGAACGCAGGGTATATCCTTGGGCAGTCCAATTTGTTTACCAACTGGCATCGCACGACGAGATTTAGGCCCATAATTACCCGCTCCCCCCACGGCAAGAACCCCGCCCAATGACAGATGTTCAAATGCATTTCGGAAAAGTCCACGCATTTGTCCAAGATCGCGGTTTACAATCATAAAACTCATGGAAACAATATCGGCCCCGTTCGTGATCAGGTATTCTAAACTGCGAAGATTAAATCCACCCTTTAAAAGCATAATTCTTGAATCCGGTGCGATGGCAGTCTGCAATCCCGAACTAGACGTCCGGCCGGCAATTATACCGACGCACGAACTACCATGTGAGGTGGTTGAAGCCAAATCAAGAATATGTCCATTATCGGCAATAAAATCATAACCAAATAGATCATCGATCAGCCCGTTTTTATCGTCATCCAATCCGTTTAATTCTTCCTCAGGATTTTTAACAAGGGCATGAATCAATGAAGGGGTGGAAATAATACCGGTATCAATTACGGCAACCTTAACCCCTTGCCCGGTGGCGTTTTCCTCTTTCCATGCTGCTTGGGCTCCAATTTCCCTGACATTCCAGGGGATTCTTACAGTATTGGGAGGCCGAGAATCTTTTCTTCTCCACTCGGTCAGTATATTCCGCATGGCCTGGGATTGAGAATCTGACATTGGAGAGGACCTACGAACCGGTTTGGAAAAGCGATCCAAATAAATCATGGAAACTTCTGGTTGTCGGGCCAGCTTCCTGATCGCAGAAGCCTGGGCAAGGCAGGAAAATCCATTGACGATCCAAAATTTCTCAATATTTCGAATCTCACCAGCCTTTGAGAGCAGGCCTATGTTCTTACTTAATACATCCCATGATTTTTTTGCTTTTTGTCGAAGTAAGCGGATTACTTCTTTGCGGTTTTGAGACCGTGAGTTTTCCGATCGGGCAAAAGATTGTTTTTCGTATTCTCCAGCACAATTTACCATCTGATCGCTCATCCGGATAAAAACGGGCAAAAATTCCCTTTTATTCAGATCGATCGCACCGTCTATTTTTTCGTTACCGAATAGGGATAGAAAAGAAAAGGGCAAAAATACAAAAAGGCTACGATAACCGACCTTCATCGCCAGTTCTTAAAATGAATTTTTGAGAAATACCCAACTACATCGCGAGGTACTTCTTGACCTTTTCCTCAAGACCGGCACGGGCATTCTGGTCAACGAGATTACCTTTTTTATCAACC
>JABGWZ010000163.1 GCA_018675995.1 Opitutia bacterium
ATTACACCTCGTTCTAATTGTGTGATGGATACTTCAAAAGCCGAAATAAACGCAATTGCATTACGGCCCGTTGAAGAGGCAGTGCGTGATTCACTTCGTAAAATGAGAGAGCAAGTTTTAGCATGAATTCAATAATTGTAACGGGTGGATTAGGTTTTATTGGTTCGAATTTTATTCGAATACTTTTAAATGAAAATCTGTGCGACTCAGTTTTAAATGTTGATAGACAGACTTATGCGGGAAATCCAGAAAACCTGATTGAATTTGAAAAAGATTCTCGATACCAGTTTTTAAAAGCTGATATTGGGGATACTAGAAAAGTCGAATCTGCTATCTCGGAGTTTTGCCCGTCTTCGATTATTAATTTTGCCGCAGAAAGTCATGTGGATCGATCCATCGATACACCGGAACCTTTCGTGGAAACCAATGTGCTTGGTACTCTTCGTTTGCTTCAAGCGAGCAGGAATTATTTTTCTCAATTGGAGGAGAAGGGCAAAAACGGATTTCGCTTCCTTCATGTCTCCACCGACGAAGTCTATGGTAGCTTAGAAACAGATGATCACGCTTTTTGTGAGACCACTTCATATGCACCGAATAGTCCTTATTCTGCTTCTAAGGCGGGAGCTGATCATTTGGTCAGGTCTTATCATCATACTTTTGGTTTACCCACTCTTACTACAAATTGTTCTAATAATTATGGACCTTTTCAATTTCCTGAAAAATTAATACCGCTCATGATTCTTAATGCATGTGAAGGAAAAAATCTTCCGATTTATGGAGACGGTGCAAATATTCGTGATTGGCTTCATGTGGAAGATCATTGCCGAGGAATTTTTACCGTTCTTGAAAAGGGTAGGGTAGGTGAAACTTATTGTATCGGCGGTGATTCTGAAAAAACTAACCTTGAGGTGGTGGATACTATTTGCGAAGCTTTAGATAAAGACCGACCTGGAAATGCACCCCATCAAAACCTAAAAACTTTTGTTAAGGATCGTCCGGGACATGATCGTCGCTATGCAATCGATTTTTCCAAGATTAGAAATGAATTAGGTTGGGAGCCCCGTTTCTCTTTCGAGGAAGGGATGGCTCAGACAGTTAACTGGTACTTAACTCATTCCGAATGGTGTGACAATGTAACCTCAGGTAAATACCAGCGAGAAAGGTTGGGAAGCGATGAGTAATCGAAAGGGTATTGTTTTGGCCGGTGGATCAGGTACCCGTCTTTATCCACTCACTATGGCTGTTAGTAAACAAATTATGCCGGTTTACGACAAACCAATGATTTATTATCCGATCTCGATTCTCATGCTTGCTGGAATTCGGGAGATTTTAATTATTTCCACACCAAGAGACCTTCCTTCGTTTAAGGAATTACTAGGGACCGGTCAAAGATTCGGAGTAGAATTTAATTATGCCGAACAGCCCAGCCCAGATGGTCTTGCTCAGGCTTTGATTATTGGGGAAGAATTCCTCTCAGGTTCTCCCTCCGCACTTATTTTGGGAGATAATGTTTTTTATGGGCATGAACTAGAGCAGACTCTTGCTGATGCTGATGTTCAAGAAGCTGGTTCAACCATTTTCGGTTATCATGTTTCAGATCCAACAAGTTATGGTGTGGTTGAATTTGATAAAGAGGGCTTGGCTATTTCCTTAGAGGAAAAACCAGAGCAACCGCGTTCAAATTACGCTGTCCCGGGTTTGTATTTTTACGACAAATATGCATCGAAGTTTGCAAAGGCTCTTTCTCCATCAAGTCGTGGAGAATTAGAAATTACTGATTTAAACAGGGTTTATTTGGAAGCAGGAAATCTTTCCGTTGAGGTTTTGGGGAGGGGAACTGCCTGGCTTGATACAGGTAGCCATGATAATCTTGCATCGGCGACTGATTTTGTCCGCGTTATTGAAAAAAGACAGGGTTTGAAAATTGCCTGTTTGGAAGAAATCTCGTTGTACAAAGGATGGATGACTTCTGAAGAAGTTGAAAAAGCGGCCCAAGCTCATGGTTCTTCAACATACGGACAATATTTAAAAAACTTAATTCTAAAATCCTAAAATTAAAATAACGCATCAACATATCATGATATGTTGATGAATAAACTTGATTTTGCTCCGTGATTTTGATGAGATTGAGTAATGTCAAAATCTTTTACATTTTCTTCCGAGTCCGTTGGAGAAGGACATCCCGATAAAGTTTCCGATTCTATATCGGATAGTGTACTTGATGCCTGCCTAGAACAGGATCCCCAAAGCCGAGTGGCTTGTGAGACTTTAGTTAAAAGTAATTGCGTGACTATTGCTGGCGAGATTACCACCAATGCAAAATTCGATTACGAGCAGATAGTGCGGGATGCTATTCGTAAAATCGGCTACACAAATGATGATGACATTTTTCATGCCGATCAGGTTTTCATAACCAATCAGTTAACTGCACAATCGCGTGATATCGGACAAGGAGTTGATGCAGCGGCCGCAGATGGCAAAGATACAGCAGAGCAGGGTGCAGGCGATCAGGGAATTATGTTTGGATATGCTTGTAATGAGACTGAGGAGTTGATGCCCGCTCCGGTCATGTTTGCACATAGAATTTTAAGAAAAATGGCGGAAGTTCGTCACGCTGGGATTGAAGCAAAATGGTTGCGTCCAGATTGTAAATCCCAAGTAGCGCTCAAATACGAGGGTGGACAAATGACGGGTATCGAAAATGTGGTCGTATCTACACAGCATTCAGCTGATGCGGATAACAACACGATTCGTAGCTTTATAACTGAAGAAATTATTAAACCCTCCCTGCCATCTGAACTTCTTTCATCATCAACTGATTATCTCATCAATCCAACAGGTCGATTTGTTGTAGGTGGTCCACAGGGTGATTCTGGTCTTACCGGTAGAAAAATCATTGTTGATACTTACGGAGGCTGGGGCCGGCATGGAGGAGGTGCATTCTCCGGAAAGGACCCAAGTAAGGTTGATCGCTCTGCAGCATACATGTGTCGATGGGTCGCAAAAAACATTGTTTCTGCTGAATTGGCTGAACGAGTAGAGATACAGGCTGCCTATGCGATTGGATATCCTGAGCCAACGAGCATTACTATTGATTGTTTTGGAACCTCAAAAGTGCCCGAAGAAACTATTGAAAAAGCTCTTTTGGAAGTATTTTCATTTAAACCCGCTGACATCGTTAACCAGTTGGATTTACTTCGACCCATTTATCGTGAAACCACGCACTATGGACATTTTGGAAAAGCAACTTTACCTTGGGAGCAAACCAATAAAATAACTGAACTTCAAGACGCTGTTGGATAATTTGCATCTAATTTTGATCTTTTTACTTTTTTAATTCGTTATCTAATAAATGATTACAATGACAGAAACATTAACACCTACCCTCGACTATAAAGTTGCTGATATGACCCTTGCCGAATTTGGCCGTAAGGAAATTTCTATCGCAGAACATGAAATGCCAGGTCTTATGGCAACCCGGGAAAAATATGGACCATCTAAACCTCTCGCTGGAGTTAAAGTTATGGGTTCTTTACACATGACAATTCAGACTGCGGTTTTAATCGAAACCTTAGTTGAACTAGGTGCCGATGTTAGATGGTGTTCATGCAACATATTTTCAACGCAAGACCACGCTGCTGCAGCGATCGCTGCTTCAGGTGTTCCTGTTTTCGCTTGGAAAGGTGAAACTCTTGAAGACTATTGGGAATGTACATACAAAGCAATTACATGGCCAGATGGCTCAGGCCCTGATCAGATTGTTGATGATGGAGGAGACGCTACCATGCTCATTCACAAAGGTTTGGAATTAGATAAAGGAAGCGATTGGGTAAACTCTCCTTCGGATAACCATGAAGAAAGTGTTGTTAAAGACTTACTCAAGCGCTTACACGCTGAAAATTCAAACCGTTGGCAGTCAATCGCAGATGCAGTTGTTGGTGTGTCCGAAGAGACCACAACTGGAGTTCACCGACTCATTCAGATGGAAGAGGAAGGAAAACTTCTTTTCCAAGCAATTAATGTCAACGATTCCGTTACCAAATCCAAATTCGACAATAATTATGGTTGCCGACATTCCTTGGTTGATGGAATCAAGCGTGCTCTTGATGTACTCATTTCTGGCAAAGTAGCTATGGTATGTGGGTTTGGTGATGTTGGAAAGGGTTCTGCCGATTCTCTTGCCAATGAAAAGGCTCGGGTAATGGTGTCTGAAGTTGACCCAATTTGCGCATTGCAGGCTTGCATGGCTGGCTTTCAGGTTACAACAGTAGAAGACGCCTTAGCCACTGCCGATATCTTCGTAACCACTACAGGTAATAAAGACATTATTACTGCAGAGCATATGAGCAAAATGAAAGATCAAGCAATTGTATGCAACATCGGACATTTTGATAATGAAATACAGGTTGCGAAACTTGAGGCAATGGATGGTGTTATAAAGGAAGTTATCAAAGAGGATTCAGTTCCTGGCGGCCCAGTCAGTCGTTTTACATTTCCTGACGGTAGAAGCATTTATTTACTAGCAGAAGGTCGTTTAATCAATCTTGGCTGTGCAACAGGTCATCCAAGTTTTGTTATGTCTAACAGCTTTACCAATCAAACAATTGCCCAGATCGATATTCGTAACAACCCGGATCGTAATATTGGAGTATATCGTTTGAGTAAAGAGTTAGACGAGGAAGTTGCCCGTTTGCATTTAGATAAGCTAGGTGCAAAACTTACAACCCTGAGCAATGAACAAGCTGATTATATAAGTGTTCCTGTAGAAGGTCCTTACAAGCCTGAACATTACAGGTATTAATTTTCAGTAATTTAAAGTTTTATTCAACGAGGGAAGCAATATAATTGCTTCCCTCGTTGACCTTAGGGTGCCATTCAATTATCGTACTTCACTTTGAATTAGATGTTTTACGATGAGACAAAGGTTTACTTAAAGGCAGGAGATGGCGGAGATGGTTGCATGAGCTTTCTTCGTCAAAAGTACATGCCTAGTGGCGGACCCAACGGAGGTAATGGTGGTCGAGGTGGAGATATTTTTCTACAAGCTGACGAAAATATCGCAGATTTAAGGGCTTTTCATTTTAAGAGGCACTGGAAAGCAAAAAATGGTGAGCCAGGTCGTGGAAGCGATCAGAATGGCAAGATGGGGGAATCGTGTTATCTCAAACTTCCTTTAGGTACAGAAATAAGGTTAGAAGGTAATAATGATATTCTGTTTGAGTTACTTAAGCATGGGGAAGAAATTAAATTATTAGAAGGTGGCAAAGGAGG
>JABGWZ010000277.1 GCA_018675995.1 Opitutia bacterium
AGCATTGCTTTGGATATTGCTGCTTCCTTAATGATCATCCCAGGTCTCGAGGCACGATTGGGTTACGCCCAGCAGCAGTATGAAAATCAGTCTGGAAATAGCGATGACATTTCCCAATTAAATGGTTGGTTGGCTTACAGTGCTGGAAACCTTACTTTAGCCACTGAATTCGATAATATGGACATTTTATCTGATGAGTATTGGAGCATGATGTTCTTGGCCAATTATCAGTTTGCCAACTGGATGGGAGCGACAATTCGTTACTCGCATGAAGATTACGAGGCAATGTCAGTTAGTAGTGAAGCAGATCGACTCACATTTGCATTGCTTTTCTCAATCACAGAGAATTTTGGTTTAAATGTTGAATACAGCACCACTAGTGTGGATAGCACATCTGTAGGCGACTATGATGAATTCTATGTTGAAGGATTAATTACTTACTAATTTTTCCTCTAATGTCCTCTTTTCTTAAGTTTAGTAGAGATTAATTGTTATGAATATTAAAATTTCTTTGATTACAGTTTATCTTCTCATATGGGTACCCTTAATTGGTCAAATGCCTGGTGTTCTTGGTATCAATAAAAATTTACCACAAGGAACCACCTTGGGTGCCAATAATACAACTGGTGCTTCTGGTATAGCTTTGGGGAACAGAGTGATAATGCGAGGATATGTCGATTTTGTGCTATCATATGCTGATTTGGATTTAGATGATCTTTCAGGGCATGATTCTCGCTTTCAAACAAGTTCTGATATAGATTTTCTCTTTGATTTTTCCCCAATAACCGCAGAAACTCATGTTCAACTTAACAAAGATGCTGTTAAACTCGAACAAGTCTTTGGGAGATATGCTATTAATAAAGATTTTAATATATCTTTTGGACGGCAAATTACCACCTTGGGTTATGAGGCTGATGAACCAACAGATTTGTACTCTTCAAGTTATGCTTATGTTACAGATGTTGCGATGATTCATCCTGGACTAAGTGATTTGAGAGATGATATTGTGAAAGAGATTAACCGTAGAGATCATATCGATGCTGATAATACTCGACTGCGTAGAAATTATGTTGATGGAATACGAGCTAATTTCAACAATGGAATGTTTGGATTTACAATTGGTTTACACGATGGATATTGGGGCAATGCTGATGATTTTAATGGTGACAATATTGCTATTGATATAGCAGCTTCGATGATGATAGTACCTGGATTAGAGGCAAGAATTGGGTATGCTCATCAAAACGTTGAAATATCTGAAGATGATAAAAGTAATAACTTGCTTAATGATGAAATTAGTCAATTCAATACTTGGATTGAGTATCGCCCTGGTAACCTAACTTTAGCACTTGAGTACGATAAGTTTGATTTATTAGGATACGATTTGTGGGATGTTATGGTAATGGGTAATTACCAATTTAGCAATTGGTTTGGACTTACCCTGAGGTATGCTCATGAGGACTTAGAAATTCAAAATAACGAATTTAATTCAGATAGAATTACTTTAGCATTTTTGTTTTCATTAACTGAAAATTTTGATCTTAATCTTGAATATTCTTACACAGATGCCGATTATGATAACGATGGTGGCAATGCAGACGAAGTTTATGTAGAAGGCTTACTATCTTTCTAATAATATTAATCTTTTAAATTAAAACCCTGTTCGTGGAAGCGGACAGGGTTTTTTTTTAAGAATTTTAGTGACACTTTGCTGGTAGTACTTTTTGAAAGAGTAAAAATATGATTAAAAAGATTATTGGCTAATTACTTTTCCCACAAAAAATTTAAAATCAATGACTACCAAACTGGTCGAGGATACTGAGAAATCAAAAAAAGCCCTGAAACGTAAAATTGAGGAACTTGGTGAGGAACTGGGCTACCTACAAAGAAAATGCCGAGAGCTCGGGATTCCCGTTCTGATTGTGGTGGAAGGATGGAGTGCCGCAGGGAAAGGATCCCTGATCAATCGGATTATTCAACCGCTTGACCCTCGTGGATTTAAAGTTACATGTATTGCATCTCCAAGCCGGGATGAACAGCTACGACCTTTTTTATGGCGTTTTTGGAGAAGAACACCATCAGCAAACCGAATGGCTATTTTTGACCGGAGTTGGTACCGGAATTTACTCGATGATGTGGTGGATGGAAAACTTGATGAGCAGGAGGTCGAAAAAATGTATTCTGATATTCGTTTTTTCGAAAGACAGTTACGGGATAGTGGGACGATTATCTTTAAATTTTTTCTGGATATTTCAAAAAAGGAGCAGTCAGTGCGTTTACAGGCTTTACGAGAAAACCCCAACACTTCATGGCGGGTGGATGACGGTGTGCTTGCGAGGCATTACAAATACGATGATTATAAGTCCGCAAGCAAGCGGATGTTTAAAGAAACAGATGTAAAGGATGGAGCACATTGGCGGTTAGTGGATACTACCAAACTACTTCCGGCATCCGTTGAAGTTTTAGAAACAATGGTTTCTCTGCTTAAAAACAAGGTGGGTAAAAGAAAAAAGGGTATTAAGTTTGAGCGAAATATTCCCTCTTCAGAATTACCCTCGTTTGAGAATGCACCTTCTTTGTCCAAGGTCGATACCTCCCTTAGTCTTGATAAGGGGGAATACCGTGAAAAACTTAAAGTCCGACAGCAAAAAATTCATGCTCTACATAATGAACTTTACCGCCTGCGTATTCCGATGGTGATTGTTTACGAAGGTTGGGATGCAGCGGGTAAGGGAGGCAATATTCGTAGATTGATTGAAGAGATGGATCCGCGAGGCTACGAGGTAATTCCAGTTTCTGCACCCAATGATGTTGAGAAAGCACACCATTACCTTTGGCGCTTCTGGACGGAATTTCCCAAGGCGGGGCATTTGACGATTTTCGACCGTTCCTGGTACGGCCGGGTATTAGTGGAGAGAGTGGAAGGTTTTTGCAGTCAAAGTGATTGGAAGCAGGCATATCGTGAGATAAATGAGATGGAGGAAAACTTCCACAATTTTGGAGCCGCATTGGTTAAATTCTGGGTGCATATTGATAAGGATGAACAGTTGAACCGTTTTGAAGCACGCAAGGAAAACCCCGCAAAGTTGTGGAAATTACATGACGAGGACTGGAGGAACCGAGAAAAGTGGGATTTGTACGAAAAGGCTGCCGAGGAAATGTTCCTGCGTACACACACCCCTTTCGCTCCCTGGTCTATTATTGAGGGAAATTGCAAGCGCTATGCCAGGATCAAAGCAATGGATGTGGTAATCGATGCAATTGAGAAGAAGGTCAAAGAAAAGACCTAGGGAAATTTGCCATTATTTCATCAAAGACAAAAAAGTCTTATTTTTTGTCGGTTAATTCCGCGATCTCCTTAATTCCCTTAACCGCTATAATTTTATCAATATCCGGGTTTGCACCGCTGACACCAATTGCCCCGACAAGTTTTCCTTCATAATACAATGGAATGCCTCCTTTTACCCCCCGAATTACTTTCAGGCTGCCGATATCCATAATTTCAAGATTTTGGCCATTTCGGGCCGCTAAATCCTCTGTCGCTACTCCTTTGAAACAGGATGTTTGCGCCTTAAATTTTGCGAAATCATAAAGGCCTGGATCCATCTTTTCACTTTTTGAACTGGCAAGTATACGACCATCTATTCCAACGACTATAATCGCCACATCCACTTTTTGATTGAGCGATTCCTGATGACAGGCTGTAAGAATTTTCAATGCGGTGGATGTATCAAGTCTCGGGATTTCTTCCAACTTTACCTTGCCATAACAAAGCATTGCCGAACACATGTTTAATAGAAGGAAAATTTTCATAGACCGATATATTGATTTAGCTGACAAATAGAATTAAAAGGTTTTAATTTGATCAATAGATCTAGGTATTACCTGATTCATTTTATTTAATTTTAGGATTGAGAGGAATCGAGTATTCGTATGCTTTCAATTTTGTTTTCTTTGCCCTGTAAAGACAAACCCCAATTTTTCACCTTCTTTTTAAACTCCTAACTTGTAGAAATTCCGATGAATCAAGAAATTCCCAATAACCGTAGTGGCCTCCTTGCGGGCGGAAACTGGATCATAGATCAGGTCAAAATGATTGATGTTTATCCGAAGCATGAACAACTTGCAAATATATCGGGGCAATCCCAGGGCACAGGTGGGTCCCCTTATAACGTTTTACTCGATCTTGCCAAGCTTGGGGCAAACTTTCCTCTGGTTGGTGCGGGCCTGGTTGGTCAGGATGCGCTCGGGGAATATATTCTCGATGATTGCCGGTCCAATGGAATTGACCCTGAGTTTATCTCGGTGTCTCCTGGAACTTCTACTTCCTACACGGACGTAATGACTGAAATTGAGGGAGGAAGAAGAACTTTTTTTCATAACCGGGGTGCAAATGCGACTTGGAATGGAGGCGATATCGATTTTTCCCAAAGTCAGGCTAAAATCTTTCATCTCGGCTATTTACTTTTGCTGGATGCTATTGATGCAACTGATCCGGAACATGGAACAGTGGGGGCGGCGTTATTGGCAAAGGCCCGGGATGCTGGTTTTAAAACTAGCATCGATGTGGTTAGCGAGGACAGTGAGCGCTTCTCCAAAATTATTGGCCCTGCTTTGAAGCAGGTTGATTATTGTATCCTCAATGAGATCGAAGCAAGCAAAGTAACCGGTGTGGAGGTGCGACGGGATGGTAAACTTTTGGAAGAGGGAATTGAAGAAGCTAGCTCAAAACTTTTTGAACTCGGTGTCACTAATCTAGTGGCGATTCATTTTCCGGAGGGATCCTATGGTCAGCGCAGTACAGGTGAAAAATTAAGGCAGGGGTCGTTGGCCTTG
>JABGWZ010000216.1 GCA_018675995.1 Opitutia bacterium
CCTCAACAACCTCGTTCAAATCCTCAGCATCTGAACCGCTAACTAAAGGACGCATTGCTGAGCCACCACCAGACCACGATAGGATTCCTACACTAATTGCAAGAATGCCTAAAACGGCAACCAACAAGGAAGTTTTTCTGCCCGAACTTAGACTAGACCAAAGTTCATTTAATTTATCAAATCTTTCCTTCATAAACAAAAAGTAATATTAATGCTAGACCTGCATTCGCATCAATTCCTTGTAATTGGCGACAAGTTTATTCCGAACTTCGATCATCAAATTAAAAGCAACACCAGCCTCTTCAGACTTTACCACTGCTTCGTGAATATTGTCAGACCGCCCAAGTATGAGATCTTGAGTAGCAACTTTGGAAATCTTTTTCTTCTGATCAACCCCCTTGACAAAATTTTCAAACATTTGAGAAAATCCAGGTGCAGTGACTCTGTCTGTGGTAGTTGTTTTGCCAACAGGATTAGAGCCCAATGACTCAATCCCCTGAGTTTGGAACGAACTAAAGCTTTTGCCCATCTCGCCTGACTTGGCAAAACGGTCAATTTGACTGTTAGCTTGTAAATTTTGGTTTTGAGAGAGTAAATCACTCAGACTAGGTAATGATGATATTGCGTTCACGATAAAAATTTATTTTCCGATTGCCATTGCTTGCTGTGCCATTCGACGGGAGGTTTTAACTACTGTAAGGTTTGCTTCGTATGCACGGGATGCACTAATTAGATCAATCATTTCACGGGAGACATCAACATTGGGCATCTCCACCATACCGTCTTCATTAGCATGTGGATGACCTGGATTAAAAATCATACGACCGGGTGTTTGATCGTCATAAACATCAGCAACACGTACTCCCTGATATAAATTCTCATCTACATAACCAGCCACCCTGCGATCAGGCGTTTTAATGAATTCCTCAAAAGCAACTTCTTTTCTTTTATAAACACCACCAGAGCTATCCTGAGTGGTATTGGAATTAGCAATATTTTGAGCAATAATCTCAAGCCTAATTTTCTCTGCTGAAAGAGCACTTCCTGTGGATTCAACTCCTGGTATTAAATTCATTGTCATAAGAAAATATCGTTAAACTTGCCCTTTAATAGCTTTATTAATTGTTTTAATGGAAGAACCAACTGCACGACTTAAGTACTCGTAATTAAGTGCATTCCGGTTCATCGCGAGCATTTCTTCATCTAGTTGTACTGTATTTCCGTCTACTCGCACTGGTTTTGCCTGACGGTCCTCATGGCTGCGTGGAAGCATGCCCTTAATACTACGAAAATCCTTTCTGTCAACTGCACGCCTGAGTTCAGTCGAAAATGATTCTGGCAAATCACGTCTTTTAAAACCGGGTGTTTCAACATTAGCCAAATTGTTTGCTAAAGCTTCATGACGCAAGTGAGTGGCTTCGAGTAACTTCTTCGAAATTAAATAATTCTCCTGACTGTATAAATTATCAAGTATGACTGCCATGTGGCCAAAACAATGCAATAGTTGTGCCAAACTAAAAGCTATCCTCAAACAATAGACATTACCTATATCATTTTGAATAGATTGTTCCATTAACGAAAACTTTCATAAATAGGAAATAGCATTTTTTTCCTCCTCTAGGAAAAATTATCAGTACAGAATCAGAAATTATTCTAACTTTCCAACAGGGTACTTTTAATATTTAATGGGTTTTAAGTGAAATCACCTAATTTTGAAAATTGCCAAATTGGTTTATGCAAAAGTGGAAATATTGAAAAAGTATCCGAAGCTTTTGCCTCTTGGGTCGGGAAAGCATCATACGATTTAATTGGGCTAAACTTTCGGTCTTTTTTTCTCTCATTACAGAATAGTTGGGAATTTATGCTCCCAAAAAATTTCTACTTAAAAGATTTCGAATCTTTTTTTCCATTATCCGCTGACACTCATCAGTCCTCAATTGGGATACACTTTCAAAACATTTCCTACAAGCACAACTCAGTCATTTCCCTTTCTCCTGCTCTTGCCCCTCACGATTCTTTAAAAAAAGCATTCATGGGGGATTTAATGAATGACCCGCGTGCATTGGCAAATACCCTTATTCGTCTACAAAA
>JABGWZ010000129.1 GCA_018675995.1 Opitutia bacterium
ATTAGATATGCTTAATGAAAACAGTTTTGCTATACCCGGAGGTTACTCTTGAAGACTTTTTCAGAGAGATGTGACATTACTGTTGTAGGAGCTGGTTTAGCTGGAATTAGTGCAGCAGTTAGTGCGGCTAGAGAGGGTGCAACAGTTAGATTAGTTGAAGCGAGATCTTATATCGGTGGCAGAATAGGAAGTGAAATTCGTTTCCCATTGAATGACATTAATAGTTCTAACTTTGCGTATATTAGAGAAACTGGTGTTCTAGATGAGATTTTGTTTCATATTTTAAAAAACAACCCAGAGGGGAATTATTGTGGCCAGAATAGAGCTTTAACTGATTGGATTCATCTCGAAAACCGATTGGAGCTTTTTCTGGAAACTCAAATTATTGATGTTAAAAAAAATTCTGCCCAAGATAAGATTGATTCTGTCAGCACCATATCCAATAAGAATCGCGGTCGTGTGCTTTTTCGCTCTAAGTACTACATAGACTGCTCGGGGACGGGCATATTGTCTCAATTGGCTGATGCACCAGGGGAAACTGGATTAGAGCAAAGCGAATTTAGTAAATCTACCGCATCTGGAACTCGTCTAATTCAGCGAACTGCCACAACCATGGAGGTAGGGATTTGTGAATATCCAGTTCCATTTCATCGCCCTGATTGGGTTAGATTAAAATGGGAAAATAATCATCCCTCAGCAAAAATCGACTTACTTGAATCCTTATCTCGAGGAGTTGCTGGGATTCACAATGTCGAATGGTTAGGAGATTCTAAAAACACTTATAACTTAAATTCATCGGAGTTAATTTGGTCTGCTTGGGATTATCTGAAAAATCGCTCCCCTATTGTTGATAAAGCAAAAAAACTAATCATTAACAATTTTTCACCAATTATTCGTAACTCTGACGGATTCAGGGGTTTTGGTGAATATGTTCTTACTACTGATGACCTTGAATCAGGAAATGAATTTTATGACTCCGTTGCAATGGGCAGGTCTCCATTGGATGCCTCAGATTCGTTAATATGTTCTTCGCGGGGTAAGATTGCTCTTCCTCATCCATTTGATATCCCTCTACGTTGTTTAATATCTAAGAAAATTAAGAATTTATTTTTCGCTGGGGAGAATGCTTCTGCAACAAGTAGAGTTTCAGCCAGTCTTGGTCACCCACCTACTGCTTCTCAAATGGGTGAGTCTGTAGGAGTTTGCGCTGCTGTTTGTGTAAATAAAAAAAGGCTTCCTCGTACGATTTTAAAACATGGAAATGTTGAAGTTGTTAGAAAAAAACTTGCAAGGTTGAACCATGCATGCGGTCGGTCTCCAGTTGAAGATCTTGATAATCTTATCCCTTCAGCTAGTGTTTTTTCTTCCTCCAGCTTAAGTTCTTTTAATTCAGGCAATGTAGATGATCTAAATAAGGAAAGCCCCAAAAGTGGCTTAATTCAGTTTCCTGTGTCCACCGAAACGATCGATGAAATAAAAATTTTTGTGGGTGCGGTTGAGGAATCTTCTTTTACCTTTCGGTTTTTAGAAGGTGCATCAAATGGCAGTACTATCCCAGGCTTATGCCTTCAGTCAGGTACAGTTTTTGTATCTGCCGGAGACCCGGGTTGGAAAACAATATTTATCAATTCAAGAGTTCAAAATAAAGGTTGGCATTTTTTGGAGATTATCAATCCTGAAGGAGTGTATTTTTACTTTAGAAAAGATGCTCCGGTTGGGGTATTATTTCACGACTCTCTGCGTGAGAACAAAACAGGTTTGATCAATCCATATTCTCAATATGCACCTAGGTCATCAGATAAATTTGGTATTTCTAATGGAGTTGCTTTAGAAGTTTTTCCAAATCAGACAGTCTATGAAGCTGAAAATGTTAAGAATGGTAAAGCCCGGCCAAGCTATATGCCAAATTTGTGGATTTCAGAAGAAACAGATTTTCGATTTCCTGAATTTCTTGAATTTCACTGGGAAAACGCGGTTGATTTGTCATCGATTGAAATTGTTTGGGATTCGAATCTAGAATTCTTATTTCCATCCCGTCCTAGTATTCAGAGTGATATTAAGAGTTCCTCTATCGTGTCTGATTACAAGATTTATTACATGAACGAAGTCGGTCACTGGGATGAATTGTTAGATGTTAAAGGAAATCAATATGGGTATAGCATACATGAATTTGAGAGTATAAACACAAAAGGAATCGAAATTGAGATATCGGCCACAGGTGGACTGCCGAGGGTCCAAATTTATGAAGTTCGTGCTTACTCATAAAATATTCGGTTTGCATTCCTTCGAATTGCCTTTCATCTTGAAGTTTTAATTTTCACTTTCCAATATGAATGCACTAGCAGTTATTTTTCGATTATTAAGTTTGTTTTCGGTTGCCGGGTTGGCAGCTTTTATATGGATTTCATCAGAAACTAACAAAGCACAGAATAATGACCTCCTGGATGAACAGGTCAAAAATGGTTACACAATTTTGCAATCTGCAAAAGAAAGCCAATGGGAGAATATTTCCAAAAAAAGAAGTGCATTTAATGAAGTATTTGAAGACAACCAGCCCGTTGGATTAAACGACGAAAACCCTTTAGCAGAAGCTTTAGCTGATTTACGTGCCGCGGAGGATTCTATTTTAAGAAGCCCTGAATACCGTGACAATGTTGTCGACTTAACTAAAGAGTTCGGTGCAAATTCTTTTCTCTGGGATAGTGAGGCTAAAAGTTGGAAAAAAAACCCTGCAGTTAAAGTCGAGTCCATTGCTAACTTTAAGGATCCCTTCGCGGATGAGAAACTTTTCCCTAAGGAGGATGTTAAAAAAGAAGATGGTTCAGTCATTCCTGGAGTCTCCCGTGATAATAGGCTCAGAACATTACTTGGCATGTTTTACAAAGACCGAGATGAAAAGTTCTCGGAAATTGCTAAGCTACGATCTAAAATTGTTGAGAGAGACGAGGCATTGAGAGAATCACAAAATCTTTTTGACAAAATGAAAGAGCAAAAAGAAGAATGGGAGAGGAAATCTGGAGAATTCGAAGTTGAGCTTGGACAGGTAAATGCAGACCTTACAGCGGAAAAAGCAGAAAGGAAGTCTGAGAAAGACGCCTCAGACTTACAGATTGGTACACTGAATAACAATATTGCCGGGCTTGAACAGCAGAAAATCGAACTAGAATCTAACCACGAGAATTTTATCGAGGAAATGAAAATAGAACATGGAAATAAAGTGAAGTCCCTTGGTCAGGAAATCACTGCTGCAGATGCAGCTGGTTATAAGCGTGGAATTGATGAAATGATTAAGCAACAGGGTGGTGATACAGAGGAGGGTGATTCTGAAATAGTTGCGAATCCTTTTACTCAATCTAAAAGCGGTCCCCCTGCAGTTCCTGACGGTGTAGTCGAGAGAATTACAGAAATGTCTGAGATGAACGAATTTGGAGTTAATTCAACAATTGCAAGAATTGATAGTCGCTCAGGTATGTTGATGCTTCCTATTGGTTCTGATCGGGGTATGAGTGCAGGCGAAATTTTTACTTTGTGGAAGGGAAGAAAAGAAGCGGCAAGAATTAAGGTTCAAAGCACGGATAAGGGATTTAGTTTAGCTTACATATTACCGCGATTTGGTGAGCCTAATCGCTTGCGTCCTGGAGATTTGATCAAAGTGGTTCCCGAACAAAAGAAAACCCTTTAGAATTAGTTATGAAATATTGTTTACATTTAATGATCATCTTAATTGCTAGTTGTTTGCTTTCTGGTTGTTTTACTGCTTCTCCTGACGATGACAGAATGCCTCAGGGGCGACCTGCAAGCTGGGAGTATAGTTTACCCGGCGGTTTTGATAAGGGCGGTTTCAATAGATAGAGATTTTACACTCCATTCTTCCTATGAATTTGGAAGATAAATCAGGAAAGGGGTGTTTGTGGTTGGTTGCTACCCCAATAGGCAACCTCGGTGATTTTTCTTCTCGTGGTGCCGATACACTTTCAAACGCAGATCAAATTGCTTGCGAAGATACTAGGGTTACCAAAAAACTTTTGGATCATTTATCAATAAAGAAGCCCCTTATTTCTTATCGTGAAGAGAATGAGAGGGTTAAGTCTGTAGAATTAGCTGAATTGGTAGAATCTGGACAATCTATAGCATTGGTTTCCGACGCTGGGTATCCAGGCATTAGCGATCCCGGTTTCCGACTAATACGAGAATGTCGAAGAAGAGAGCTTCGCGTTTGCCCTATTCCTGGCCCAAATGCCGCAATTACTGCCCTTGCCGCATCCGGATTGCCCACTCATCAATTTTTGTATCTTGGATTTTTACCTAAAAAGTCAGCTGCTTGCTGCAAAATTCTTGAACGATGGAAACATTTTGAAGGTTCGATTGTTTTTTACGAATCAAAGTACAGAATTGAGAAAACCTTATTGGGCATTGATAACACCTTTGGTAGTGAAAGATTTGTTTGCATATCCCGAGAACTTACAAAAATACACGAGACTTTTCATATTGGTCGGGTTTGCGATGTCAGGAACAAGATGATTGTGTCAAGTTCCAAGGGCGAATTTACTTTGGTGGTTGCACCAGAAGGTTACACCTTATGAGAAATCTATAATGTCATGAAGGTAGCGGTTTTGGATATTGGCTCAAACACGGCCAAAGCTTTGGTTGTTCAAAAAAACAATTCGGAGAATTTTATTTCGATTGGCGAAAAAAGCTTTTCCATGAGATTGCTTTCTGGATTGGCTCAAAAAAATCCAGTCTTTTCTTTTCGAGTTATCGAAGATGTTATAGATGTTATAGGGAAGTTGATTCAATTTTCTTCCATTCATTCGCCTAGTGTTACTTGTATAGTTGGCACTGAAGCACTCCGCCGGATGAAGAATAGCACAGACTTGGTTCTTAGAATTAAAAAAAAGTTTTCTGTAGACTTGCAAGTTTTGTCCGGTGAAAGTGAAGCTTACTTGGTCGCTCAGGGTTTACTAACTGATCCTGCTATAATTCAGTTAAAAAGTTTCAGTGCAATCGATATAGGTGGAGGGAGTTTGGAGGGAATAAAAGTAAATAATGGATTGTGCGAAGAAAGATTTAGCTTAGCACTGGGTGCAGTGGTTTTGGCAGAGAGATTTTTTAGCAACATTACCAATTGCCTAACAGCTTCGGGAATCAATAATCTAAAAAAAGAAATACGTTCAAACCTGCAAAAAAATGGTACATCTGTTTTAGAGCCCACCCGTACCTTGGTAGGAACCGGTGGAAGTTTAGTTTTCCTACGTCGCATTATTTCTACGATTAATAATAATAAATTTGAAGATGAAAATATTTTGGAATTTGATTCCATTGAAAAGGTAACTCAAATGATTTCTGTAATGGATGTAAGGGCACGGATAACTGCATTTCCTGAACTTCCAGAAGACAGGGCTGACATTTTTCCTGCTGCGTTATTTGTGATTTTAGAAATAATGAAATTTACGAATTGTAAGTCGATCACGCACTCATTTCATAACCTAAGGTATGGTGTAGCTAGTAAAATTATTTCAAACCCTGAATACTTTGATTAAATTTAAATTTTAGTGCCCCAAACTTGGAGGTTAATTGCTTGGATAGTACCCATGGAGGTACTTTTTTCGCCAAGTAATTGTTGTAGGTTTAATTCGTTTAAATATTTTGGAAGTTCAATATGATTCTCATTTTCTGCACCGTTAACTAGAATTAGTAATATTTTGTTTGTTTGCTTATCTGCTTCTTCTTTTACAATAACTGCGAAGCAATTTTTGTCTCCTTTGATAATTTCATATTGGTCACTGGATAAGAATTTTTTTGCTCTTACCAAGGAACCTAGTTCTGACATTCTAAACCTAATGAAATCTTTGGTCCAAACATGAATGTATTCTAAAATACTCAATTTATCGTAATCAAGGGCGTTTAAGTCTGCTCTCTTGTATGTGTTACGAACTCCGTTTTTACTACGAAGATAATCTTGACCCGAAGCTAGCATTGGTATGCCTGGGCATAATAACAGAAGGCCGATTGCAAGTTTAGCCCGATTAACCGCATCTTCTGGAGGTGAGCTATTATTCCATTCTTCGGTAGAACAAAGACGGTCAATTAAAGTATAGTCATCATGAGATTCTAGGTAGTTAACAGATTGCCAGGGGTATTTATTCTGTTTGTCGAGTCCACCTTTAAGCAAATTAATTATATCTGCCTCATGACCCTTACCACTTACAAAGTTAAAAAGTTTCTCACGGCATTGATCGCTCCAAAGGCTGTACCTTGTCTTACTCATATCATCAGGTAATCGCCCCCGAAAACTCCATGGCTCCGCTATTAAGATAATATTAGGAAAATCTTTGTGAAGTTCGGATTCGATTTCGGATAAAAGTTCAAACCCAAGAAGCTCACCCAGATCAAACCTAAATCCATCAATTGAATAATTCTCAACCATAGATTTTAAGCTGTCTATAATGAATTTGCGGGATGCACCAGAGCGAGCATTCAGGTCATTGCCGCAGCCGCTATGGTTGGTTAATCTTCCATTCTCGTCAGTTGATAGATATAGCTCACGGTCAAGAACAGAGAGATAATTTGGAACGCCAAAATGGTTGTATACAACATCCACAATTACAGCTAACCCCTGATCATGAAACGCAGTAATTAACTGCCTGAACTCGCATACCACAGATCCGTCATTTGGGTTGCTTGCATAGCTTGAGGCAGGAGCGAATAGATTAACAGGCATATAGCCCCAATGATATTCATCTTTATTTCGTGCATCAAAATCATGAATGGGTTGAAGTTCGACAGCGTTTACTCCAAGTCTTGTGAGGTAACAGTCTTCAGCTTTCAGCCATTTGGTGAGACCGTTGAACTCAAGTCTCTGTTGTTTTGTCAGTGGGAGTTTTGCATGGGCGAGTAAATCACGAAGATGAGTTTCTAAAATCACGAGTTTTTCCATTGAGGGTGGAGTGAAATTACTCGATGGATTAGCAGGTTCCACAGTTATAGCGATGCCCGTGCCGTCTCTCGAAGTTGTGGCACGTGAATAGGGATCAACTATTTCTTTAAAGAACGAATCTTCCTTTCTTGCGTTAGTCACATTTTCTACTTGGTATTTATAATGTTTCCCCTCACAGCAAAAGGGTAAATTAACTACCCAGCTACCATCTTCCATTCTATTCATCGGGTGTATTTCTTTATGACATTCTTGTTGATTGGAAAAAAGTAACAAACCAACTTTTTTAACTCTTGGTGCGAAAACGCGAAAAACTGCACCTTGATCTGATTTTGAATATCCAAATTTCCCTGTTGGTGAAAAACTTAACCACTGATCAAGATTTTCATTACCCGGTCCGGTTACGATATCAAAAGCGAGAATATCCTTGCCGGACCTTTGTGGACTGAAGATGAAGTTTTTTGTTCCTAAAATATTTTTTTCAACACTAGGAATAAATTCTAACGGTTCATACCATTCACCTAAATCGGAAACGAACTTAAAAGGGAACTCCCCTATTTCAGTAGCAATATTCCAATCCATATTAAACTTCATAACAGACGAATTATGATTGTCTGGTTTAAGTAACCATTCCGGGTTACCTATGACGTTGCTCCAACCGTTGATCTCGGATGCTAAGTAGAATCTATTATCAAGGTTTAATTCTTTCGGGCATGAATTAGGCACGAATTCGAATTGCAGGCTATTTCCACTTTTAACATACCCAGCTAATTTTGCTCTGTAGTTAGGACCGAGAATAGTTAGAGAGTTTTCGATCAATCCAAATTCTTCAATTAGATCTCTTGGTAGTCGTCCACCATCCCAATCTTTTTCAAGAAAAACGAGTCCATTCGAATCTGATTTTTTGTAAATACTGCCACCACGAGAATACATACTTAACTTCATATCCAATAGGATAAGCGAGCCAATCGAAAAATTTTGCACTCAATCATCGTTCACTGTAAAAGAAGAACAGTGAGTTGCGAAAATAAAGAATCAATATTGGTGGCACTTTCCGGTGGAGTGGATAGTGCTGTTTCCGCAGCATTACTAAAACAGCAAGGCCATACTATTTCAGCCGTTTATGTCAGGACATGGGAGTATGAAGATGATATTTTAGGAGATTGCCCTGGGGCTCAAGACTTGAAAGACGCAAGAGAAACTTCTGAAAAACTTGGTATCCCTTTTTCAGTGGTAAATTTTATTGATTTTTACCAAAAAGAAATAGTTATACCGATGGTTCATGGCTATGAAAACGGTATTACTCCAAATCCGGATATACTCTGTAACCGAGCAATGAAATTTGGTGCTTTGTTAGAATATGCTGAGCGGAATGGTTTTTCAGCTATAGCAACAGGACATTATTGTTTAAGGAAAAAGGAACTTCATTCACCTGCTGAATTGTGGGAGGGCAAAGACAAGAATAAAGACCAGTCTTATTTCCTTGCCAAAATAAGCAATCAGCAACTGGAGAAAGCCCGTTTTCCCCTCGGGGGGATTAATAAATCCCGAGTTCGTGAGCTTGCAAAAGAGTTAGATCTTCCAGTCGCTAACAAAAAAGACAGCCAAGGCATCTGCTTTCTTGGTAAAGTTAAAATAACTGAATTTTTATCTAACTTTGTAGAGGATAGCCCAGGAGAAATTGTAACTGTTGAAGGTCGGGTAGTTGGAGAACACAAGGGGCTTCACAGATATACACTTGGTCAAAGACGTGGAATTGGAGTCCCTTCGAATGTTGATAACAAAAATTTTGTGGTGACGGGAAAAGACGAAAAGCTAAACCGACTTATAGTCGCATTTGAAAGTAAGAATGAATCAACCCTTTGGGGAAGGAGATACATAATTGAATCTCTTTCATTTTTAACTGAATTTCCCACAGTTTCAAATATCAAACTTTTAGGAAAAGCTCGATATCGTGATCCGTCAGTTCCACTTATTTTTAAACCGATTGATTCTGGGCGTGCAGAGGTTTTGTTTGAACAACCTCAAAGGGCTTTAACGCCCGGACAGGTACTCGCCCTATATGATGGCGAGAGATTGATTGGTGCAGGTACATACTCCCATAGTTACTTAGGAAGAGCAGATCAGAGTTTGGAGTCAAAGGTTTCCGCTTGATTACTTCAATTAATTCCATCAGAAATGTAGTGATCTATTAATAATCATGCGTCTTCGTCTCTCGAAAAAAACCAAAAAAAAACTTCCAATTAAGGACGACCAAGTACCTCTTAAAACGAAAGAGAATTTGGAAGAGCATTTGCAGTCTGCAATTTCTTTTTTGCAAACCCAACAAAATGTTCTTGAAAGAACCGTAGAGATTTTAGAAGGAATTTTGGCCATTGTTCCAACAATGAAAGCTGATGTTATAAGGTCTGTGTCTGCCGATAAGGAAAAGGAATCTCGTTCTAAATTTAAATCCATGTGCCAAGAATTAAAGTGGTTGGCCAGCTTAGAGTTTAATCAACGAAATTTATTCAGTCAGGAAAGCCAGGATTTAGCATTTAAACTCTTTAAGGATGCTGGACCAAATGCACCTTTAATAAAACAGCATGCAGCTCCTCAATATATTCAATCATTGGAGGAGGCTGATAAGGATTTGAGTGATAAAATTGTGCAAAAGTGTTTGCAGGCTTTACAGGAAATGCTTGGGCAAACTGATGCAACTGAATCCGATTTACAAACAAGTTTTAAGGCTTTGGCTTTAGAGCCGGATGCCCAAAAAAAGCTAAAGTTTTTAGAGGATCGAGTTAAAACTTGGGTCTCAGAGGTGATTGATGGGCAAGACGGCATTTCCGTGCAGGCAAATCTTATGACCAAGCGAGTGGATGGATTGGTACAAGGTTTACAGGGATTGATTCAGGAATGAATTCAGGAAGAGCTTTTTCTTCCCCTTCTCCTGGGGGAAAAGGAAAAGAGTTCCTTGGTATTCATTTTGTACGATGTGGCACTTACGGTAGGATTTATAAGAACCATGATGGAACCGCTTACACTGGTTATTGTCCGAGGTGTATGCACCCTATCCGGGTTCGTATAGGCCCGAGCGGAACCGGGAATCGTTTTTTTAAGTGTTTCTGTCCGTAACTAGATATTATCTCTGTGATTAATTCTGCAGTGGGTATTATTTGTAAGGGATATGGTGTAGCGTCCGGCAATAACTTTGATTCCCGTTTTCCTGGCGGCACAATTGCATTACAATATCCGTTTTTTGCAGACTGTGGTTTGGACTTAAGTTCATATTTTAAAGGGACTTTAAACATATCTTTTTCTTCGCACATTTTCGTTCTGGGTAAACCCAAATATTATTTTCCGAGTGTCAAATGGTGTGATGATATGCCGGCCGAAAACTTTTCCTTTTTTCCCTGCTTTTTTGAATTACTTGGGCAGCAAAGGGTAAACGCTCTTGTTTATTGGCCTCATCCTTCCACTAAGCCTTCTTTTCATCAAGACCCGTCGGTTCTGGAATTTTTAGCTCCCTGGATAGACGG
>JABGWZ010000265.1 GCA_018675995.1 Opitutia bacterium
AAGATGACCGGGATCTTCTCAATATCCATTTCTTAACTCTTCCCGCCAACAGTACGAATTCGGCTGTATTACAAATTTCCCGCTCTCCCCTTACCGATACCGATTTACTTAATGTTTGGTACTGGTTATTAGCAACTGGAGACACTGGTATTGAACATTCAATCGAATTGTCTGCAATCACCAAGCCCCTTGCAGAATCAAATTCAACCTCCTTATTCAACCCACAGAGCATAAGTAGCCTCTTACTTTGGCTCGACGCCAATGATACTCAATCCATCACCCATACTGATAACATCATTTCTCAATGGAGTGATAAAAGTGGAAATGATCGGCATGCTTTGTTCGAATCCGGATCACCTAAAATTAATTCTACTGGTGGTCCCAGCGGGATGCCATACATTGAATTCCGCCGAGACAATGGCGATGATTATCTGAAGGTATCAGGAGATCCATTTATGGCTAAACACATGTTTTATGTGTTTAGGAGCCCACATGAAAAATGGAACGATTACGGTGGTGTTCTTGGTCATCAATTAGGAAGATCATCAAATTATCTTTTTGAACATAGTAATTACACATTCCACAGTAATCGAAACCCCCTTGCTGTCAGCAAGAATGGTATGGATCTTTACTCATCGGATGGCTTTAATATGAAACCACTTACCAATTTTATGATCTTGGAAATCGTGGTGGACAATGCGGACGAATCGCCCAAAACAAATTACAAAGTCGGAAGAAATGATGGTTATTCCATGGATTTCGATGTGGTCGAAATTCTTGCATTCAATGAAGAACTAAGTGCCCAGCGAGAAGATGTATTAAATTACCTTTCCCAAAAAACCAATATCCCAATCGTCGGCCTAGCCTTAGCAAAAGAATCCACCACTACAGGCGTCGGTCGCGGGTACTTATTTGATAAGATGAATCTACGCGAAGCCACTCTTGAAGAACGTACACGAGCTAGAGATGGGGCTATTTCAGGGGCTGTTAATCAATTCACACCTTCATTTAAAGTCGGCCCCGATGAACGACCCAATAAAGTAAACGAATATGGATTTGATACCGGAAGTACCAACGGCTACTGGGTTACTCCTAAGTGATTTTATATTCGAACCTAATTAGCTAAGACAAAATACATTGTCCAAAAGGAACTAATGAAGCACTCACCGTTACGGTTTAAGCTTTCAAATTCAGTTAAGATCTTACTGCGTTCTTTATTCATATTGCTTTGCCTTCCCGCTTGGTTGAATGCACAACATACTTTTGAAGAAAAATCTGATCCGGGCGGACTGTTTTCCTCCACCAACCAAACTTTTGACTCCAATTCGAGCTTAACTACTCGTACGATTTCCTTGAATTACGGAAGTTATGCATTTACTCATTGGACCATTAATGGAACGCGCCAGAACGACGCGAATGGACAAGCGCTGCACAAGGTTCAATTCAACCTCCTCGTCAACACCGTAGCAATCGCCCATTATTTGGACCAAACAATCGACTCCGATCAGGATGGCATTCCCGATTGGCAGGAAATTAAAACTTCAGGCAACCTCGAACAAAATGCCCTTTCCGATTTGGATGGGGATGGATTCCCGTTGGCCGATGAAGTCCGCCTGGGGCTTAATCCCTCGGTTAAGAACAATATAACCGAGGGCGGTATATCGCTTCGGCGATCCCCCAAGGTATTCGTCAATCTAGGCGGAGCCAGAAAACTCACAATTAGTAGCGATCCCGCTGGTCTTGTCTCTTCTCAACTCACTTATCCAGAAGTAAATTCTACCTACGCCACGAGCTCTCTCAACGGGCTTAAAAACGGTTATTATTTCTCCCACTGGGAAGTAAACGGTGTCCGCCAAGCCGATACCTCAGGAGTCGGCTTGGGAATGACCTCCCAAACCATGGATATTGACAAGCAAATCGTGGCCAAGTATTACGCTCAGGACTTGGATTCAGATTCCGACGATATACCCGATTGGTATGAGATGCACGAATTTGGCAACCTTAACCACAACGGCCACTCGGATACCGACGGAGATGGTTTCTCTCTTTCCGAAGAAATAAAATTCGGACTGAGCGGCGTAATGAAAGACAATATAACTGAGGGCGGTATTTCAATGCGCCGATCCCGCAAGTTGACAGTGAATCTAGGTGGAGCAAGTAAATTAACCGTAGTGAGTGATCCTCGCGGTTTGGTTCCCTCCGAAATAACTTTCCCCGAGAAAAACTCGACTTTTACTTCCTCCTCAATCAACGGCCTTTCCAATGGATATTACTTTTCCCATTGGGAGATCAATGGTATCCCCCAAGCCGATACACAAGGTGTTGCCCTTGGCCAAGTAACCGAAGTCTTAGATGAAGATAAAAATATAGTAGCCAAGTATTTCGAGCAAAATCTCGACTCCGATTCCGATGGTATTCCCGATTGGTACGAATGGCATGAATTTGGTAATCTTACCCAAGAAGGCTCCTCCGACCCAGATGGGGACGGTTTTTCAATCGCAGATG
>JABGWZ010000119.1 GCA_018675995.1 Opitutia bacterium
ACAGGCAGTTCATGGCCATGTTCATCCCCGCGGGTTAAGCACAGCACCGTTTCCCTCTTTTGCAGCAGTGTGCCATGTTCATTACGGGGCAGCCGCCAAAACAATTTGCGAGCTTTTTGATTATGTCATCCCAGTCGGTGAGTGCTACAATCAATCATTGTCGTACGGATCAGCTAAGGTGATTAATTTACCTTTTGGCATGAACTGGGCATCCTTTGATATCGGTCGTAACAACGACACCATGGAGCGGGATATAGATATATCCGTCACCTTTGGGCCATCGAAAGATCCTGTTTATGGTGGACTTAGAAATAAAGTCATCGCTGCACTCGAGCATTTCCAGAAGCAACATGGAAATATTTCCATATCAATTCAATCCAAACTTGAGAAACCCCAGTACTTCGAAATTCTTAGGCGTAGTAAAATATCAATAAATGTGGTCGGTATAAATGGCCCCTATAACTATAGAACCTGCGAGATTATAAATTCAGGTGCTTTGCTTTTTCAAGTCAACCACACAGAAGTTGGGATTGATTTAAATACTGAGGAAAGTTTCCTCGATGGAGAGGATTTTATTTCCTTCACATTCGATAACCTGGAGGAACAACTTATCCATTATCTGAAGGATGATCGAAAAAGAAACATCGTTGTTAACTCAGCAATTCAGAAGTTGGAAGGTTCTTATACTTATGAGAAAGGATTTCTTTCCATTATCGAACATTCAAAAAGGTTTAATTCTGCGGAAAGAAAGAACCCTCAAAATCAAAACCATGCACACAATAATGGAGTTTTTATGTGGCAACAAATTTCCAAGGCAGAAACCAGGATGCTCGGTGGTGCAATTATTGGCACTCAATTAACCCAGTTTAATGGACTTCAGTTTTTTGGAAATCTACTGGCTGTATTGCCAGAGTTATCAAGTGCCCTCGGGAATGATTTTGTAAAGAACCTAGTTTCACAGAAAAACCAGGCACTGGCCAATCAACTCGATTTCAATAACCCAATGCAGGTTGCTGTGCAAATTTACACTCAGGGAGTTGATAATGCTGCAATGTGCTATAATTTCATTTCTCTTTCCCTTCAATTTGGATGGGTGGATATTAAGCAACTCTCGGATATTGCCGGTCAGGCATTTAAGGGCTTTCTTTTTCCCGCTTACGACCGATCCTGGTTACTTCGTCCTTGTATCTCGATAGTCGGTGTTGATTCGAATGAAATACAAACTATCCGATACCACAACTTTGACATTGGCTTACTAAAAGCAAATAATTTTGAAACCGAGTGGGTTGCTTACAGAGATTACCTGCTCACCTTGTGTGAAATTGAAATACCTACTATTCAAAATGGATAATGGTAAACCAAATTGCTTCCCCGCCGTGCTTCGTTCCACATGGTTTGGATTAAATAAAATCTTTCGGAATAAACTTAAATCATTATCAATTACTCCCGTACAGTATACAGTTTTACGGTGCTTAATTGAAACAAAAGGAGAAGGCTTAAATCAGACTGAATTGGCAGATGTTATATTTTCCAATAAAAATAACACATCTAGTATTTTAAGGAGGATGGAAAAAAATGGTTATATTTTACGAGCACAAGCAAGGTATGACCAAAGAGAAAATATAATCTCAGTCACCTCCAAAGGTAAATCACTTTTTAAGTCCGCACAAAAACACGCATTTGAAGTACGAGGAGAAGCTTTTAGTTTTTTGACTCCAACAGACGAAATAAACTTTTGTAGCTCCCTACAAAAAATTAACTCAAAATTAAAGAAGCTGCAGAACTAAGTTTTACAAAAGAAAATTAGCGACATCCTGATTTACGGACATAGCCTGAGTTAACAATGCCGCACTCTTTGATCGGTAAATCCTTGATTTACTAATTGCCAGTGCATCGTCCTCCAAGCCAGCATTAGTTATCCGCGAAAGTGTTTTCTCGCTTCCACCAATATGAGATTCCGCCACTCTTATTGCTGCTTCGACTCTTGAGAAACTACTGCTCAACCTTCCGAATTGAATACCTATACCTTCAATTTCCTCTGTGAGATTCGAAATTGCAATTGCAGCATCTTCTACAGAATTTAAATTTAAAAATTCAAAATCCTTATCTTGGTCACCTGACCTGAGTAAACCAAGCCCAAGTGGGTGTACCTCGACCTGCATATCTTTTTCATTGCCAACATATTCCATATCTAAATCTGGCAACTCGAATGGATCTGAGTCAATTTGAAAGAGGGTCTCAGACTCAATTCGGAGAGTTAATATAGAGGAGGGGTTAGTCGACTGAAAAGTTTCGACCTGCTCAACTTCGTTACTAATATCAATCCCCTCTCTTGATTGAATACCTGATGGAGAACCATCAGAATCCCAACCAAGTTGATCTAAATAATACGATTTATTATCATATACACCATTATCAGACAAGGCTTCGTCTAGAGAAATTTTTGTTCCACTATTATCTACCAATTTTACTTCATCAATTCCACCAAGAGAATTAGCATAAAACTTGAGTTTTGTATCCTGACCTGGTCCCCACTCAACTTCAAATTCGTCATAATCGTAATTCTTTGCATTACCCCTAGTCCTCCATGAACCAGTATCAAAAATTATGTCTCCACCTTGCTTTAGAATATAACGGTCACCTACAACGCCCGAATTAACTTTGATTTTTAGTTTACCGGAGTTGTAAACTACATCTCTTTCTCTTTCCCAAATTCTTGTTTCACCATTGTTATACTGACCATTATTATTTGAGTCAATTAATTCGTCGTACTGAGTATCGTTCGTCAACCCGGAAGTAAAATTAACCTTATATTTCTTGGCTGATGCAAGATCATTGAAAAGCGGATTATCATTTAACTTTATCCTACTCAATGATACACCATGTTCACGTAATCTAATAAACTCATTGTTTAAAACATCTCGATCCGATTGGCTAAGGATCGGGTTTGAGGCTTTAGATGCAAGATCTCTCATTCTATTATATACATCTTCAGATTGCTTGAGAAGTTTCTCCTGAGTTTGCATATATGTAATTGCATTCTGGAATGAATTTATTGAGTTCCTCTTTGAGCGGTTCTCGTTGGTTAGCGATGTTGCCATTCCCGCACCTAGGGAGTTTTTGTTAAAAAATGCTGACCGCTCCGCACTGTCAGTATTGGAAATCTTCTTTAATCTTTGGCCGTTTTTAAATGCTTCATGTCTAATGCCATGGGCTAGTGTTTCGATATCTGCGAACATAGGTATTCCTTTCTTTTAGTGTAAGATTTTTAAAGTCTGGTCTAGGCCGACTTTATAATAAATATAATTTCTATTTAGTAATTACTCTGATTCCTGCTTCGAAGAAACATAAGGAATGAGTGTATCATCTTCACTCTCAGCAATGGTATCCGAAATTCCAATTAAAGAATTATTTAATGTGGATACACGGGATGTTAGTCCATTGATTCGGTGAGAGATTGAATGTTGTTGGGTCTCCAAAGCAAGCTTTGGGTTAAGTCCCTGCTCGGCCATATTAGGCCGTGTGATTTGTATGGACGGCCAAAAGAACCCAAATAGGGTTAAGGCAATTCCGGTGGCAGCATGATAAACTCCAAACATACTGCTAATTACACTTAGTGCTACAGTGGTCAATCCAATCGCAATGAGAGATTTCGACATACTGAAGGTAAGTTCCTTTTTTGCTTTATTTGATGACCTTGGCTTATTCATTGCATTGGTCACAAGGTCCTTCATGTCACTGAAATGAGAAATCTGTTTTTCTATACCTGCGACCTCTTCAGTAATATTTATTTTTTCCTGCTCCAATTGCAGTTTCTTTTTACGAATCGCTGCTAAGTCAAGTACCCACTGTTGAAGTGCTTTCTCAGTTAAGTCCTCGATTGGTTGCCCGCCACCTACTTCCATAAACCGACGGGTAATAAGTCTGGCATCATCAGTTAAACAGAATTGATTACTGGTAGTTGAAAACTGTTCAGCATGCTCATCAATAAAGGAAAGAACGGTTCCTGCCTGAAATGGATCGAATATATTATTGATCAACGAATTATTAAAGGAATCAAAAACTTGCAGATTAATCGGCACCCAATGATTTTCCGGATTGGGAAAAAGTTCGAGGTAAGCACTCAGTACAGTTGCAGTGATTATATTCTTTTGGTGCAAATCAGAATTAATAAACTCGCAATGAGTAAGCACCGCATCCCGTATATTCTTATGAAGGATCAAATCCCCATCCTGATCAGTATTGCATAATTTTGAATTTCTTTTTAACCAGTTAAAGCAAAATGCTGCTTCCCGTTGCGAGCAAAAGAACTCAAGGTTATACCGATTAATTCTCTCCGGGTAAGCGGCAAAGCTCAACCGTTCGATTTCCTTTTCCGAAAACTGTGACAGATCGGAAGGTGTGGCGTTTGGTGTTTGGGTGTCCAAAATAATGTCCTCCTTTATAGATATAGTTAAGTTTTTGAGAAAGTTCAACAACTTCAATGGATTTCCTTGACTGTTCTCATGTAGTTTACTCGATGTGATTTGGCGTTTATAAGTTTGTTGGTTAATCTCTGTGCATTGTGTTGAATTTAGCTTTTCCAGTTTTAATTGCCTGACTTGTGCCAATCCAAATCGATCAAAGATACTTTGTAACTCAGCACTGTACTTTTGTGCGGCAAACAGAAAGCGTGCCTGTTTAAACAACTCAGATTTTCGAATCGCCCGGTTAAATGAATCGACAAACCAATCAACTAATTGAGGCGTTGCCCGATCGAGATTATCGAATGCCAAAACCGGAATAAACTGGCTGGTGGGTGAGTGAATTGCACCTAACCGTTTTTCTAGTAGCTCGATAAGTAAATTCGCCAATTGACCACCTTTCTTGGATCCATCAACACTTAAGGCATTTTTACGGTTTACCTCCACAACCAACTGACCAAACTGACGTGCTATTGCGTTTTGAGCCTCAACTGAAACTGAATTACCAGCAACCATGCTCCGTATCATCGCCGAGCAAAAAGCTTCTGGCGTACTTAGCAAGTCACCGTCCACCTCCATCCAAATATGCCAGTCATTCAATCCAGGGAATGACCTGCCAATGTTAGCTAGAAGATTAGACTTCCCTATTCCATGATCTCCATGAATAAGGATACAGCGAACTGCACCCGCTCCGGTAAGAGATGATTTTAAAATAGATAATTCTTTCCTTCGGACTGTTTTTGGATCAGGCATGACTCGTTATGGTTGATTAAGTAACCAGAGACAGTTTACCTGACACTAGGGAACCGTAAGAGTTCCAGTACCACCTCCATACTCAAATTGGACTGCACAAGGGCAGCAGCAGCAGCCTGATACTGAATGTTGTATTTGGTCAGGTTCATACTTTCTTCAGCTAAGTCTGCATCCATTATACGACTGTTTGCCGAAGCTAAACCAACTGACTTTACATCCAAGTAATCAGAGACAAACCCGAGAGTAGAAAGCTTGCCGCCACTCTGTGCTCTTAAATTAGCCACATTATCAATTGCAGTGTCTAATTCTGCACTTGTTACCTGACTAATACTAAGTGCATCACCAGAATTAGGTGAAAAAACACCGGACATTACAACTGTTCCAGCTTGTGAAGCATCTGCTATGTTTCCTGCTCCAACATCAAACGCACCATTATAGTCGGTAAGTCCAAGCGAAACCTTTGCCCCGGTCGCACCCTGTGAAGATGTATAAATGGTTGTAGCTTCGGCCGGGTCAGTATTAAATAAACTCGATCCATTTAGTTTCTCGCTTTGCATATCATTTAATTGCACCTGCAAATCACGAAATTGCCTCGCATAAACTTCCTGTGTCGAAGCATCGCCTGCATTTAAATCGTAATTATCTTTTAAGGTTCGCATCTGACTAACCAAATCCCCAGCAGTTTTAAGAGCACCATCCTGAACTTCTAGGAACGACTTAGCGTTTTCAACGGATGATTTTACCGAGTTCGTTAAGGACAACTCATTCTGCAATTTCATAGATACTGCAAGGCCGCCTGGATCATCGGCTGCAGAAGTTAACCGACTACCGCTTGATATCCTTTCCAGTGTTTTGTCGATTAAGGACTTTGTCCGCCTCATGTATAGCGACGCTGTATAGGATGAGGAATTACCTCCGAGTGTTAATGCCATAATATATTTCTCCTTTTTTAGGTTATTATTTTAGCCAACGGCATTACCTGAGCAGCATTAGAGCTACATCATTGGACGAGTTTGCCTGAGCAACCATAGCAGCAGATGCCTGAGACAGAATGCTGTATTTTGCCAGATTTGAGCTTTCCAATGCAATATCCACATCCTCGATTCGCCCGAGTGCGGCACGCATATTTGCTGTGTAGGAAGCAATAGAATCTGCGGCAAAGTTCAGCCTCGACATTGATCCTCCGCCTTCAGCACGCAGGTAAGCAATATTTTCGAGTGCCTTTTCGAACACTCCCATTGAAACAGCATCCAAGTTCCAAACTTCAGTTGAAATTGAAGTCGCAAAACTGATTTTCACAGCAGCAGTGGCAACGGCACCTGTTCCTACATGTCTATCCGTCGCTGCTCCACCAGTATCATATGCAGTATCTCTGTTAGCTGCGGCAATTCCGATAGTGAGTGCGGAAAGTAGGGAAGCTTTGAATATACTTATTTTTGTTCCCGTTGACCCATTGTCGCTTGTGAAAATACTCAGTGCATGTGATTGGGTATCAGACTTAAAAACAACCAAGTCTGCTAGAACATTTCCATCCCCTTGAGGACCATCACTTTTATCTATAGTGTTTGCGAATATACTCGATCCATTGAAGGTCTGCTGTGAGATTTGAAAGAGTTGCTGTTGGAGATCGTGGAATTCGTTGTTATACGAATCAACATCCTGGTCGCTCTTCATTGGGTCAGCGGTAGCCATCCCTTTCATCTCGGCCATCCGGTTTATTATACGACCCGCTGTTTCGAGCATGCCGTCTTGCACCTCCATGAACGAAATGCCGTTCTGTACATTATTTCTCGCACCTGTTAACCGGGTGACTGCCGCGTTTAACTTCATCGATACCGACAAGGTGCCGGGATCTTCAGCTCCTCCTACAATACGTTTGCCGCTTGCAAGTTTTTTAATGCTTGTTTGCAGTTTCTTTTGATTTTCTCCTAGGTAGTGACTCGCGAATGCGACGGCACTGTTATTTGATACTGTTAGTGTCATTGTTAATTATCTCCTTATATTTAGTGTTTCCGATATCACATCCGTGTGAATTCGACAGTCTGTTAGGGTTTGGGTGGACCGATACCCAGTATTTGAATTGTTATTTAATTGATTAAGATAGGTTGAATTTATTTACCCGAGCATGGTCAGAACTAGTTCACAGCTACTTCTTACCTGAGAAGTCATGGGGAAAGTAGCCCGGGTTAGGATTTCGCGTTTACCACCTGCTAGTTTCTTAATGCTATTCTGCGTGGAAGCCTGGCTTTTTGATAGGTGGCTACTCGCAGCGAAAACGGCACTATTATTTGATATATTCAAAGTCATAGCGTCATTGCTCTCTCCTTAGGTTGAGTGAGTGGTAAATGTATACCAATAAGTAAGGCACCATGTTAACAGGTGGTGGGTACAACCAGTTACTAGTTACTATTATTAACATAACTATTGATTACTTTACCTGAGTAGCATGAGTGCTACATCATTGGTAGTATTTGCCTGAGCTACCATGGCGGCAGATGCCTGAGTTAAGATACTAAACTTAGCCAAATTCGAGCTTTCCAATGCGATATCCACATCTTCAATTCGCCCGAGTGCGGCACGCATATTTGTTGTGTAGGAAGCAATAGAATCGGCGGCAAAGTTCAGTCTCGACATTGATCCGCCACCTTCAGCACGCAGGTAAGCAATATTTTCAAGTGCCTTTTCGAACACTCCCATTGATACGGCGTCTAGATTAAAAACATCTGTTGATATTGAAGCCGCGAAACTGATTTTCACAGCAGCAGTGGCAACGGCACCTGTTCCTACATGTCTATCCGCCGCTGCTCCACCAGTATTATATGCAGTATCTCTGTTAGCTGCTGCAATTCCGATAGTGAGTGCGGAAAGTAGGGAAGCTTTGAATATACTTATTTTTGTTCCCGTTGACCCATTGTCGCTTGTGAAAATACTCAGTGCATGTGA
>JABGWZ010000205.1 GCA_018675995.1 Opitutia bacterium
AGCGTTAAGTTTTTTTTGCTTCTTGGTATCAAGTAATTTAGATACCAAGCATCCCGTGTGAGGTTCCATTTTTGAACCGACGCCAAGATACCCAATGTTATCACGAATAAATGCCTTCATCACCTTTACTCCGAACTGGACTAAAAAGGGTGCTGGCATCGCACGCAATGGATCGTCTAGAATTAAAGCATAATTCGTTCTTATATTTATCAGTGCATGATTAAGAGCATTAGCCGGTGTGACTTCTTTTGTTTTCAATCGGATGATGGGGGTTTTAAAATCAGATCTCCCAACGGAAGAACCTTCTCCTTCTATCACAATTACACTTCCACTTTTTTTCTGCCATTCACTCGCAAGCCGATTAACATTTTCGGCCCAATTGGTAATTCCTGAGGGACGAATCAAAATCAAAGTTAAATCTTGTAACGATATTTTTGATTCTAATTTTTTCGCAGGTAACAAGCTCGGTGGCTTTTTAAATATTGGTACAGGTAGAGGCTTCTTTAAAATTTGCTCTACAGCAAATTCAAATCTTTTGGCATGCTCTGCGGGGGAAAGAACAGCATCTGCGTTTTCTTGAATCTGTTTCCTCAGTGGTAATAGTTTTGACGGTCGAAGGCCCAATTTAATAGCTGTTCTCTCATATTGCTGGAGATCGCGAGCAACTAACTCAGGCAAGCCCAAGTGCTTTAAAAAACTCTCCCCCACTCGATTACAAAATCGATTTCCCTTAATAGTAAGGATCGGCAATTTTGCATGCAATGCATCCATCGCACTTGCATGACCGTTATATAAGGGACAATCCAAATATAAATCGGCCACGGTCATTCTTGACAAGTGAGCCGAGCGATCCGGCATGTCTTCTGCCATGATTATTCTTTTCGAGGAGACCCCTTGTCGAACCGCTTCAGATCTCAAATTCTTGATCGCATCTTCGGCAGGTTTAAATTTAAGCCATAGAACACTTTCAGGTACAGCTTTAAGAATTCGCATCCAGCAACTCCAAATTATAGGCTCAAGCTTATAAGCCGCATGAAACGCACAATAAACAATACCACGCGATGGCAAGCCAAAATTCTTACGCATGCCCCGAGGAGCGAAATTAGAAAAATCACCCGGAGGAAAAAAACAGCCGTTCATGTAAACTATTTTCTCAGCGTATATCTTTGACGATGAGGCTGGCAGAACTTTTTTGTCGGCTATTATATAATCAACCAAGCCTATTCCCATCGAAGAAGCATAGCCCAAAAAATGAACCTGTCTCGGAGCAGGTCTCAAGGCAAGTGTCTCAACATTGTTGCCAATGGAAAAACCTCCCAGATCAATCAGCATATCTAATTTGTCTTGGTGAATTACTCTCGCTTTTCTCTTAGTTGAACAACCGTACAGATATCTATTTTTATCGGCAACCGCATGAATTCTTCGCTGTACTTGATTCCCGTCTTTTGGTGAAGTTGAATAAATATAAATCTCATATCTATTCCGGTTCAAGCACTCAAGTAAGCGGGCAATTAAATGACCTACGGCATGCCCCCTTAGGTCCGAGGAAATAAAACCCAATCGCTTCCTTTCTCTAGTCACACTTGTGTATTGAAAAGCGAGTTGTTTTTTAAGCTTATCAACTTTCTTAACTTCAATATTAGACTTTAATTCTCCAAGTCTACATTCATCTTCCTCGACTAAATTCAATCCCACGACGTCAAAAGGATTTGGAATTAAAAGACCTTTCCTGTAATCAAGCTGAACTTTTTCTGCCTCGAGATCCCAATTTCCCCACTGGCAAAGAAACGACTTGGAATTGACCATATTACTAAAATTTGACGAACTGTGCGGGTTTAATTGTAAGTATAGATCATATTGCCTAACCGCCTCCTTAAATTGGCGTAACCCGACCTTAATATTACCCATCAAACTATGAGCTTCAATATCCCCACCATTCAATTCTAAATAGATGTTTAAATAAACTTCCGCCCTTGAAAGAAGGCCTAAATGATAAGTAATATTTGCCGCCCTTAAGATCGAATCAGGACTCAATAAGTAATCTGAATATTGCTGGTAGAAAGCCCATGCTTTTTGAAAGTTGGAAGACTCACAAAATGCTCTAAACGCATTCTCATACAACCAAGTCTTATCAACATTCTTCTCCTGCAATCCTTTCTCAAAGCAAAAAACAGCATTAGTCCATTGGCTCATCTCAGAGTAACAATTTGCCAACTTTATCCATGTTAGTTTATTATCTGGTTCAATAAGCTGGCTCTTTTTTAAAACATTTATCGCCTCGGGTACTTTATCTTTCAGTATTTTACACTCGGCCAACCCGTGAAAAGAATTGAGGTAAAATGGAAAAAGTTTAATCGCCTTATGATAAATTTTTTGGGCTTGAACTATATCTCCTGCCCTCTTTTTGCATTCAGCCAAAAGCTCTAAATACCTTGGGTCTTCTAAAGAGGATGCAATACATTGCTCAAACAAAATTTCAGCTTTATCAAATTCCTCTTTTATTAAATGCTCTACCCCAGTTGCTTCAATTGATTCAATCGATCCATTACAAACTTCAGTAATAAGTTGCCTTATCTTAACTACATTTGAAACAGAATTTTCCTTTTCAAACTTGCGCAGCCAAAAAAGAAGAATCTGAGAATCGGCAAATAAAAAATAGCGACCTCGTTCGCACACAAACTTCTGATTAACCGACAAGATATCTTCATTACTATTTTCTCGAATTAAGCCTTGCGTTAAATCCCATTCTTGAAATCGAGTAATCAACTTTCTCCACCTGTTATAAAAAACATTTGAATTCCAGCCCTGGTACTTATTTCGCCCGGAAGTACTGCTTTTTTTGTGTAAAATCCTACTCTCGTTCGAAACGTAATGATTAAAACCAAGCATTTTTAACTTGAGGCATAAATCAATATCTTCAAATCCTGTCCTATACTCTTCGTCAAAGCCACCCACCGATAAAAAGAGCTCTTTTCTA
>JABGWZ010000182.1 GCA_018675995.1 Opitutia bacterium
TCTTATCAAAAACTTGAGAAAGTGTTGAATGCCTTCAACAGAATGCCATGACTCGTAAGCAAGCGGTCTCCTTAAATAAAATCGCCTCCTTGATGGGAAAAAAAGGAGGTAAAGCTGGTAAGGGCTTATCTAAAAAGCGAGGTAATTCTAGTTATTACCGTGATATGCAAAGAAAGTCAGTTGCTTCTAGAATGCTTAAAGCTAAAGACAACACAGGATAAGTTTTTACTTAACCCAGTTTTTTTCAGCTATAATAAACTGCCATTGTCCACGATGTCGGGAGAGATGCCCACTTGTGGTAATTGATTCACCGACCTTTTTTGAAAAAAGGAAATTTCTAGTATCTGAATCATGGCTGTAAATACCAAATTCTTTTTGATCTAAGCTTAAAGTAAGGGGACTCTTTCGGGTTATTATTCCTGTTAGCTCGTATGTTCTTCCAAAGTTTTTTGGTTTTAAATAGGTATTTTCCCATGGTTGGGCAGACATGCTAGCATGGTCATAGTTAATGCTGCGCAGTTCACTTTCAATTTGACTGAAATGATTACCTTTTTCTGTCCGTTCATTTGATATTTTAAACCGTGCGGAAAGGGGAAAATGATCACTTGCACCAAAACCATTTAATTCATTAGACCATCTGAAAGGAATATTAAGTCCCTCGATTTCATTTAATCCAACATGGTTTTCTACACGAAAGGAATCAGTTATGTAGTTAATTCCCTGAGCGTCATAGAGAGATGCTGGGAGTAAAATGTGCATTAGCGTTCCCCATTTGCCTCTCCATGCATCTGATCCTCTTTCTGCAGGAGGGATTTCGTGCCATAAATTATAAAGTCTTTCGCCAGTTTTTTCTAGTCCTGGTTCAATCGCATTCGACAGAATTATGTCATTTATGCCAGTTTTTTTCATTTCACTTTGGTAAACTGTAGATTGGTTGTAGTGAGAATTGAGATCTCCACCAACAATAAAGTCAGTATCTGGGTTTTCTTGTAATAAACGAGTAATACGATTTTTTAAAACTTGTGCGTTTTGAAGTCTGAAGACTTCCATTTTTGGGGAAGATGCTCCTGATTTCCAATGGTTGTTAAAAAGGGTAAGGGGTCTGTTGTTTATAACCACTGTGGTCTCTAAAATAGGGCGAGCATTGTTGAGTGGATGTAATCGTTTTTTTGAAATTGGAAATTTTGAGACGGTCAAGCAATGAACTGCGGGCCACTTTTCTGGTGAATCAAGTTTATTGTAGCCAAGAGAAAAATAATATGGGCCCAATCCGTTTAATTCGATTTCTTTTAACAATTCTTCGGTTGCAGAGAGGAATTTATCAGGTGTCCTGTCTACTTCGATTTCTTGAAAAAGGATAATATCAGGTCCTGTGTTTCCTCCTATTTTCTTAAGAACATTACAGATCTTATCCAGCTTTTTCTCTAGCTCTTTCCTTCCGTACATTTCCGTTTTATAATCATTGTATAAAGCGATTCCGTCGACATCGAAGAGGTTTTCAACATTGTAAACTACCAATTGAAAGGAATTATCATGTTTTAATTTAGCGAAACCGAAAAGAATCGGTAAATAAAAACCAACTATGAGTAATAGGTAACGGCTAACCATTCGTAAATGTTGAAGTCGTTTACTTCAGGCAGCAATACGATTTACCTCGGTTCGAGTAAAAACTGGTTTTAGGTCGGATGATTGTGAAGGGTCAAAACGGTAACCATTATCAGAAAACTCTTTTATTTCTTCTACTGATTTAATTCGATTTTTGATAATGAATGAACTCATCATACCACGAGCTTTTTTTGCATAAAAACTGATAATTTTAAATCTACCATTCTTTTCGTCTTTAAAGACTGGTGAGATAACCCGGGCATTTAACTGGTTAGGTTGAGTAGCCTTGAAGTACTCCTGAGAAGCTAAATTAATAATTACATCAGATTTGGAGGATTTTAAATCTTGTTCAATTTTTTCACGAAGTAAATCTCCCCAATATGCGTATAGATCTTTGCCGGCATGATTAGCGAAAGTTGTACCCATCTCCAACCTGTGTGCCTGAATTAGATCCAATGGGCGAAGGATTCCATACAGTCCGGAAAGAAGTCGCAGGTAAGTTTGGGCATATTCAAAATCTTCTTTTTTAAATTCCCATGCTTTCATACCTTCATAGACATCACCTTTGAAAGCTAGAATTGCCTGTTTGCTATTATTACCTAATTCATGAGAGATCGACCAGTTTCCGAATCGTTCTTTGTTCAGTTCGGCAAGCTTTGGACTGATTTGCATTAATTGGGAAATCTCCTCTGCATTCATTTTTTTCAATGAACCTATAAGTTTTTTGCTAAGGGGAAGTAGCCCTGGTTGCGAGCAATTCGAAATTGTAGAGCATGATTCAAAATCAAGAGTTTTGGCCGGTGATAGAATAATCAACATAAGATAATTTTATTCAGAATGAAAATTGAATGCAAGCAGTCAAAGTTTTTTTTGATGTGTAAATAATGTAATATTTTTTCGTTCGGTGTTGCACCGAACGAAAAATCCTTTTTCTTAATATATTTAACTTTTTTTTCTTCGTGTATCCACTTGTTGTATTTATAATACTGTTTTTTAATTGGGTCTTATTTTCGGGTAAGTTTGATGGCTTTCACCTCGGATTAGGAGTGATTTCCAGCCTTGTGGTAACATGGATTTCCCATGATTTGCTTTTTCA
>JABGWZ010000243.1 GCA_018675995.1 Opitutia bacterium
AATTTGGGAGGAGGTGTTTTTGACGGCATTCCGTTGATCCAATAATTTATTTCTACGATTTTTTCATTATCATCAAAAACCAATTCTTCTCCATGCATTTTACCATTTAGCAAATTCAATGTACCAATAGTTTTACCATTTGTTTCTATAACTGTAATCGATCCAGTAATTAATTTTTTAGTTTTAATATCTCTTAGAGTATCAATCCCTTGCTCTAAATTTGTATAAAAATGTTTCTTTACTGCTTCCTGTGTACCTATGAAAGTTATCTTCAAAGCTGCTGGTTGTGCAATAACACGCGTTGGCGGTTTAGGTATGGGACGCGTTGGTGGAGGTTGCTGAATAGGTACTTGCCCAAAACTAAATGATAATAAGCAAAGAAATGTAAAGGGAATCGCTAGCTTTTTCATAATGATGGAGATAGTTAACTTTAGCGTTGATTACTAGTCAAGATGTTCAGTCAATCTCTCACCTGAAAAGGTAACTCCACTTCCTCCTGAACCTCAGTTAACTCCTCTATACTTCTGTTAGTTATCGCTACACCTCTAACTCCTAGGATAGATTGACACTACCAGTCTTTTGAATCGAACCACTTTAAAAACTTAAATGTTAATGTTTCATCAATGGATTGATTGTCCATTGAACCACCCCATGTGAGAAAGAAGCCATAGTTTTTTACATAACCATTCGGACTGGGTGTAAAATAAACCGGTAACTCTGAATCATGAATATAGACTCCATAAATGTTATTATTATGTATTTTAGTAAAATATATAATTTCTTCAGAGCTTATAAAAACATTCCCAACCACCTGCCTGGTAAAATCCATCGGTAGCCTCAAAAAAGGTGAGTAGATAACGAGTAGTGCGACAATAGACAAGACTCGTGTCCCTGCCTTAAAAAACCTTTTTATTATTGGGAAATGAAGACAGAAGAGTAAAAAGTACAATAGCAATTTAAGCTCAATATATTCACCATTTGGATAATTACTTACCTTATCCAAAGATAATGAAAACGGCACAACTACTGTTAAACACAGTAATGCAAGAGTAGAAAAATTATCCGAATTGGTAATCGTCTTTTTAAAAATAATTCCCAGGGTGATAAATAATAGCACAAATATCCGGTCGACAAACCCAGTGTAAGGAAAAATGAGTGCAATAAAAAGAATGAAAAAGGAGAAATTTAGGTATATCCTCCCAAAATTTAGTTTTTTAATTCTCTCTTTAAGCATTTTTTACCTTCACCATTCACGGAACTACTCAAAATTAAAGATGGGACTTATTTCAAGCTATTAATATAGAAAATTACGAACCCGTTTACTTAGAGTAAACCAAATTACTTACTTGCAAGTTTTTTTCCGGACACAATTAAATTCCTGTCTATTTCCTTCCCTGAACCATCGTACTCTAAAAGTACACCCTCACCATTGAGCACATGGGAAATCACACACTTTTGACCACTCGGTTTCCAAACTATAGCAGATATTAACACCCCATCCTCAAATACCTGCTCTGCCTTCTTTCCACCAACTAAATACCAATCCTCAAAAACTCCATGTGCCTTTCCATTAAACCATACCCCCTCCTCTTTCTTTTGACCATTTGAATGCCAAACTGTCCAAGAACCCTCTTTTTTTCCATTCTTAGTCATTCCATCGATTAATCGTACACCATTGGAGTGCCAGTCAATGTACCTGCCATTCAATACCCCCTCATTGTAACTGCGTAAAATGTGCTTCTCTCCATTCGGATGCCAAACTTTTTTCAGGATAACCCATCCATTTTTCACATGGACTACCATTTTAAAAAAGCCGACCCCCTCTTCATAAAAATAACCCTTTGCATAACCCGAATATCCATTCGCCTGAAAATACTGAATTTTCTCACCGTCCTTATTGTAGCGAAAACGGTAATGATTCGCCCTTCTCTCCCCCCAGTCTGGAATAGCCATCCAAAATGCTTTCTCCTCGTCTGATCTCCATTTCTGAGTATCCCAATCAAATTGAACAGCTTCTAAAAACTGTCCAGAACAGAGGAAAAAAATTAAACAACAACAGCGAAATAAAGAATTTCTTAATCTATGATTTTTATTTCGCAAAATCATATACCAACACACGATCAACCAAGGGCAGCAAAACATCCTTCTTGGCTTTCTGATGAATGGGATGATCGAGATAGTTTTTTAATTCGTCCACATTCCGCACTTCAATAATTATCCCCACATCAAAGCTGTCATCCACAATATCACGGTCACTCATTATTGGATTTCCTGCTCTTGCATCCAACACTCCGGGAATCTTTTTAAACGATTCTGTTATTTCAATAATTTGATTTCTATGATCTTGATTTCCAGAATCTTTCAACCAGCACAATACAAGATGGGTAAGAACCGAACCACCGCTTGCAGGCTCTGTATTTGAGTGAAAACATCCGCTAAAAAGAAGAATGAAAATAACTGAATGCTTTAATAAAATCTGCCTCATAAAACTGAATATATTAAATAATTAATATTAACATACAAGAAAACAATGATTATCTAAGACCTATTCTATTACATTAATACTAAATTAGATAAATCCAAATAATGAATAATTATAATAAATGATTGCAAAATCATTTTAAAAATATCAATTTTATCATAACCCTACAGTCTAGTTTTTACTTTAATCACAATCTCTAATCACCTTTATGTTAATATTGGCAGCCATTAGTGGGCTTCCTGCGGATTAATATCGCTTTTTTCGCATTATATTTATGGACCCATTTTTTGGACTTAACGGAGATTCCCGATGATTATATCCATCCAAAAACTTCAGCAAAAATCAACCAGTAGGTTGTTGCCAAGGATAGGATTTAAATCGCTTTCCGTATCTATGCTTGCCGCAAAGGCATTGAATACATTATCCGCATCCCCGGGTGCACATTCTGCATTTGTTAAATCCGACGGTTCCCTATGGACTATGGGAAATAACGAGGATGGTCAGTTAGGTATTAATTCATTCGACGATTCTAACCTCACCACTAAAGTATCCCTTGGCAGCCTTTCCATGATGGTATCGATCGGGAACCCGATGTCCGGCCCAGATCTATTTATCAACCTTGCCAAACACGATACTTTTCTCGGGGAACAGGGATCGAACCTCAAAACTGTACAAGATATCGTCACCCGTATGCAGGAACTCAAAGGCCTGAGTGGAAATCTTCTTGCCAGCAATGCAGATGTTTCCATTTACAATGCAGAGTTTACATCCCTGCAGAGACAGCTCTACGATATTTCACAGGTCTCTGTAGGTGGGGAGAATTTATTTGCTCAGTATGCAACCGATGCATACGGAAGCCCTACATTTACAGATGCTGTTTTTGGTGGGCAAAACCAGGATCCAAATCGAGACCACACCTTTGACATACAAGTCAAGGAGGTTGGCGAAGATGTAAGCTTGGGTGGCTCAGTCAGTATTGGCTCTGTCAGCCTTGGCATGCTCAACTTGTTTAGTATCAACCGTGGACTACTTTTATCTGCAGTAAATATTGACACCGCCTCTCTTGGCTCAACTGGCTATGGATACAGTTGGAATACATCTGCCAATGGAAACGATAATCATTCATTTACTGCTACCCTTGCAGTTCCAAACTGGGGACACACTCTTGAACTGGATGATATTTCCATTGGTGTTCTTAATCAGGCATTTAACAACCTCGTCTTCCTTCGAACACAGAATGGAAATGAACATACAAAACTTCAGGAATACCATTCAAAAAAAGTGGACTATGATGTAGCCAAAGTCGCCATTGGTGGTGGGCACTCCATATTTGTTTTAAAAGGAGATTATGCATACACCACCGGACAAGGTACTTCGGGCCAGCTCGCCAACGGCGGTTCAACCAATCAATCGAACTATTCTTTTGCCCTCTCGAATGTCAAGCATGCTGCAGCTGGGGAGAATCACTCTCTCTTTTTACGCAACGACGGGTCACTTGATGGCTCTGGTGGTAACGATTTCGGACAACTTGGTCTGAGCCATGACAACAACCAGAGCTGGCCCACCCAAATTCTCGGTTTCGGCGTAAAGAGCATCGCTGCCGGTTCCAACCATTCGCTGGTGGTCAAAGAAGATGGCTCCCTTTGGGGCACCGGG
>JABGWZ010000184.1 GCA_018675995.1 Opitutia bacterium
CCATCATTACAGGCTTGGGTTAAGGATTCAATAGAATCAATTCCAAGTTTCTGATGAAGAGCATTTATTTTCTTCCCCCCCAAACCGGGAACTTCTAACAATTCAAGGAGTCCGTCCGGAACCGATGCTTTAAGCTTATCGAGGAACTCAAGCTCACCAGTAGTGTAAAGTGTATCAATCTTTTCCGTTAGTGCTTTTCCAATTCCGGGTATATTTCCGAGCCGCCCCTCTTCAATTACGGTGCCCAAATCCTCCTCTAATGCCTGCAATGTTCGCGATCCGGAAAAATAAGCCCTCACTTTAAAAGGATTTTCACCCTTTATCTCCAACATGGTTCCAATTAAATCGAGAATACCAATAATATCATTCTTATCCATTACTGAATACCATGATAGATTTATTTCTTAAAATCGAAGCAAAAAAACAAATATCGGATTCCTATTGAAATCGCAGTTTCTTTTCCACTAGTACGGGTTCGTCATATTTTACCATCTGTCTTTTAAGCTCTTTTTCCAGGCGGGTAAATTCGCCCTTATATTCATCCCGACCGTAAAAATTTACCAACTCATCTGGATCCTTTTCCAGATCGAATAACCAAGGCTTATCAGAAGTGGAAATTACCAGTTTATAACGGCGGTCAAACGCGGCGACCCAGGCACCTGCCGTGTGTCGGACATAAACAATCCGGTCCTTAGCGATTTCTTTTTTCTTGTTAGTGTAGGCAATCGAAGCATTCAGTCCATGCATAGCCGGTAAGCCCTCTTCAATTCCCATCAGTCCCATCAGAGTAGGGAAAAAATCCACAGTGGTGTAAGCAGTATGAATCACTTTCCCAGCTGGAACCTTAGCCGGATAGCGCAACACAAAAGGAATACCCACTGATGTCTTGTATGGAAGACCCTTATTCATTCGGCAATGTTCGCACATCATGTCCCCATGATCAGAAGTAAAAATTACAATCGTATCATCGGTCAGTTCATTTTCTTCAAGAAAACGAAGAATTTTACCAACATTATCATCAATGCAACGAACCATTCCAAAATACTTAGCCAAAGTTGCCTGACTGAGCTTTTTCACCGCATTGGAAGAACCACTCACCCAACCCGGCCGGTTCTGTAAGGCGGCCAGCACCTTGCGCATGGTAACAGGTTGCTGAAAAGTCAGATGATCGTACATGGTATCGTAGGGTGCCCGAACTGTATTCGGCCCGTGAGGATCGGGCAAGGCAAGCATCATGCAGAAGGGCTTACCCTTGTCGCGTTCCAGAATCTCCAAGGAACGGTCGACCAACCAATCGGTGGCGAAACTCTTTTCGTCCGCATCGCCCAAATCGTAAATCGGATTGCCATTCTTCTTCGTTGCCACCTTTGGACCCTCTTCGGTCATTTCAAATTTCTTCCAATGCCCCCGGTTAAACATGAAGCGATTATCGGAAAATCCGAATTTACGGCTAGGTGCCCAGCCGGGCTTCGCATCGCCATCCAGGTGCCATTTACCCAAATAAGAAGTGGCGTAACCCCGTTGGCGAAGAACTTCAGCAAAAGTCACAATGGAATCCTTAAGGGGCAAATTATTACTGGCCGACCCTGTTGCCTGAGGATAGAGTCCGGATACCCACGACGCACGGGAAGGCGTGCAAACCGGGGAGGATGCAAAGTAATTCGTGCAAATCAGTCCGTCCCGGGCCAGGGAATCAATATTAGGAGTATCGACTTTATTGCCCTTGCCCCAGACGAAAGCCTGGGCCTCATTCATCTGTTCACGATAGCAACCGAGGGTACGGAGGTTATGCTCATCCGTTTGAATGATGATTACATTGGGTTGACTTAGCCCAAAAGAGAAAGCGGGGAATAATAGAATAAAGCAGAGAACTCGCATATAAAATTGGCTGAGTTTAATCTTTTATTTCGGGACGGTTCCAATCTTTGGATTGATAACCCTTTGGTTTATTTGGTTTATTAACCTCGACCACCTCAGACTTCGGGTCAAAAAGTGGCCAGTCATCAGTGCGAAAGGGAGAAGCAGGAAATCCTTCTTTGTTATAGAGAAGATTACGAACAGATGGATTCATCGCCCAGGCATAGCGCACCGCAACCGGTTTTTTAACTTTGGGCGAAGACAGGATTACGGAATCCTGGTCAATTCTAGCATCCGCCCAATGCCAGACTCGATCCTTTCCTGCAATCGCAAAGGAATCAATTTTTCCCTTACGCCCAGCCATTAGGCCTGATCCAATCGATTCAAACCGAAGAACAACCTTTGCCCCGTCCTGGGAGAAATCTGAAAAAATCGGACCTTCATGTACAATAGGAAATCCATATGTCTTTCCAAGGGCAAGAAACGCATGGCGTAACCCGATTGGCTTTTTATTTTTGGGATGAAGCTCAATCGCATCTCCAGTATCTATAGTGACCACCATACCAGTGTTATAAACTTCCTGTGACACCTTCCGCATACTTTCACGACTAACTGCCCAACTTGCCTCCAAGCCTTCCACCGGTTTTTGTTGAGGAGGATTCCAACTGGGCAATTGGGTAAAATAAACCGGAAAACCATCGCTCACGGCTCCCCATGATTCTCCATGCCAGCTGTTTCGGTAATGCCCTATCAATTGCTTTAATTGATACGCATAGTGTTGAGCCTGTGGAGCGTTCTTGGCATTTCTTTCTCCCTGGTACCAGATCATTCCACGAATAGCATAAGGACGAATGGGGGCAATCATTGCATTATAAATATGTCCGGGATATTGATGCCCCATGCTGGAGGGCTTGGTAATAATCGGAGGAGACAATGACCTAGAGGCATTTTTCATCGTCTCACCTCGGTCAATCTTTTCATTGTATTCCATTAATTCTTTTTGGTAATCGGCCAATGCTTTTTGCTTGGTCTGGCCCCGGGCAATCAG
>JABGWZ010000130.1 GCA_018675995.1 Opitutia bacterium
AGCCCAGCACCATCAGGATCATCCTCATCAGCTGCTGGGTCTTGAGCTTGGGTGTTGTCTGGGAGGAGCTGAGGCCCTACCAAGAAATTACTTAATCTTGAATCAAGGGTTCCTCGACCATTAGGCTTTGTCAGATCCGACGGATCAGGGGTAGCAAGACCACTCCAAACGGCACCTGTAGTTCCTGGATTATTTACCGTATCAATGTAAGAATTATAAAATTCCTCTACAGTAGCATACCCATTCCAAGGCTGTTCAGTAAATTCAAATACACTTTGACTTGCATAATGTAAGGTCATCATCGGCCAGTTAAATCCCTGAGCAAACACCTTATCATAAGGAACTACGAATATGTTCTCAGTTGAACCACTATTCTCTTGCTTAAAATTGCTCGAATAAAGACCCTCCAATGAATATCCGAAAGTCTCAACCTGGTCCACTGCGTTAATTGCTTTGGCCCACTCCGTGGTTGCCCCTCCTGAATAAACCTCCGCATTTATATACAATTTCGCTAGCGCTGCCCACGCTGTTGCTTGATTTACTCGAGCATAAGCATTACCCCCAACGCTAGCATCTAAATCAGCAATAACAGCGTTTAATTCAGTTTCCACAAAAGTATATACTGCTGTACGTCCTGTTTGAAAATCTGCGTTGTTTTTCGGTACTTCATCCGAAAATCCCGTCACCAAAGGAACATTTCCAAAGGCATCCATCGCCCACATATACCATATGGCTCTTACTGCCCTTAATTCATTGATATAGGCTGTTGAATTGTCTGATTCGATATTTTTAAACTGTGCGATCAGTCGGTTAGCAGTATTGATACCCGAATAAAGGAATCCCCAAGTATTATTGAAAAACCCATTATCTGGTGTCCAATTGTGCTGATGTAACTGGAGCAAAATTCCTCCATCGTACCAATCCCCTCCTTTTGTAGCAATTACCATTTCATCAGATGAAATTTCATTTGATGACCACAAATTTGAGTGGTTCCCTATGCCATAAAATGAGGAATAAGCGCCTCCTAATGCTGAAATAAATTCATCATCTGATTGGAAGAAATTTTCATCCGTAACATCACTAAATAATTCTTCATCTAAATCTGTACATGCTGGGGCGAAGAAAAGCAACCCTAAGAGCATTACGTAAAACTTTTTATCTAATATATTTTTCATGTTTCTATTCATGTTTCAATTAAAAACCAATATTGATCCCTGCCGAAACAGTTCTTGTTGTGAAATATGTATTTCTTCTTTCAATACCTGGAGCCAAAGCATTGTCCCCTTCAATATCTATATATCTTACCTCAGGATCAATTCCTGTGTAACCCGTCAGCACAAATGCATTTTGAACAGCTACGAAGATTCTCAAACTTCTAAACCCTGCATTATTACTACCAACCGGCAAAGTATAACCCAAGGTTGCATTATCCAATTTTAAGAAATCTGCAGACTCAACATGTGTATCATTAACTGCAGCATCGGTTAAATTGGGGTCTAAATCAGAACCTTTCACTACATTCCAGTTACTGATGACAGTAGGGCTATAATTCTCATAGAATCCTCTGAATGAGTTGAGCACATCATGTCCGAAGGCTCCTCGAAAGAATACATTTAAGTCAAAATTACCAAATGTTAAGCTGTTGTTCCATCCTACAGTAAAATCAGGTAATCCATTTCCTACTACCTGCTTGTCATCATTACAATCACAAAAGGTGCCATCCCCGTCTAAATCTTTCATCGTAGGTGCGCCAGTAGTCGCATCTGGTCCATCATAAACAGGCAACCAAAGCTGACCTAACTCCTCACCAACAGCTACGCGAGCCAAATTTACGGCACTTTGCCCTGGAGATCCCATAGCACCCTGATACAATGGAGAAACCTCTAACTTATCTATAATGGTTTTAAAGGTTGCAAAGTTTATACCTGTATTGTAAGAAAAAGAGCCATTATCAACTACTTGATAATTCAAGGTAATTTCTATTCCTGAATTGGTCATCTCACCTACGTTTTTCCAAGTTTGATTATATAAATTTGGAGGAACAGGTACGTCAATCAAAAAAAGTAAATCTGAGGTCGTCCGCTGATACCAGTCAAAACTACCAGAGAGCTTACCGTTCATCACAGAGAAATCAAGACCCACGTCAATTTCTGCTTTTTCTTCCCATTTCAAATCAGGATTAGGATTACTTTGTGGTCCGTAACTTGGTACAAAAGCACCTCCATAAAAGAAGCTACCACTAGGTCCATATCGTCTTTTAGATAGATAACTTTCACCTGGCTGCGCACCTGTAATTCCAAAACTGGCTCTCAACTTTAATTGGTCTACACCACTCAAACTAAGAATATTATTCAAGTTGGCTCCTGCACTGACCGCTGGGAAGAGTCCCCATTTGTTTTCTTCTCCAAATCTTGTCGAACCTTCTTGTCGAACACTAGCAGATAAAAAATAGTTATCTGATATATTTAAGTTCACTCGACCAAAAAATGCAATCAGCTTATTGGAATTAGCATAACTATTAGCATTACCAAGACCGTTTGGAAAATCAAGAGATGCACCCATATTGTTATATGTAAAAGCATCTGTAAGAAAGTTAGACCCTCCCATTCCAAAACCTTCATTGAAAAATGCTTGGTATGAATACCCTGCCAAAGCAGTCAAATTAGATCCACCAAAATCTTTATTGTAGTTAAAAGTAGTTTCAAAAATTTTGTTATCTGTACCTGCCCAATTACGACTCGCAACACCGTTTCGTCCGTTTACGAAATAGGCAGATTTTTTGAAGTACTGTGCTCGTTCGTCAGTAGTTCGCTGTTCACCATAAAAAACAGCAGCACTTAGACCATCTACCAAGTCACTGAAATCATATTCCGCCCTTACACCTCCAACTATTCTCAAATCTGTACCTTCGTTAATGTTTTGTGCAGAAATAGAAACTGGATTGTAAAAATCAAAAATATCTCGTTCAGAATATCCACCTGTCGCCGCACCACCAGTGATTCCTCCACCAGAGGCATCAGCGTATACTGACATCGTTGGATTGGCTGCGATAGCGTATCGGAACGATTCTGTAAATCCATATTCAGAGTCTTTAGTTGTAGCAGAAACGTTCACATTAATTTTTAAACGGTCATTTAACGCTTTTTGAGATAAATTTAATCTGGCATTAAGCTGACTAAAACCAGAATTCATTCCAACACCGGTCACATCTCTTACATTAATGGAAGCCCTGTAGGTTGTACTTTTAGCTCCTCCTGACATAGATATATTGTGAATTTGAGAAACACCAGTTTCAGTAACTTCATCCAACCAATCGGTACTTCCACCCAAGTCCACAGCTCCAGGAAGGGCTCTGTACTCATCAGCATCCATGAATTCAATACTATTAGCAACACTCTCAAATGCAACAGAACCATTATAATTGATGGCAGTTTTACCGGATTCTCCCGTTTTGGTGGTAACAATGATTACCCCAGCCGATCCTCTCGACCCATAAATAGCGGCAGCAGAACCATCTTTCAAAACATCCATAGAAGCTATATCATTAGGATCTACTGTATTCAAAGATCCTCCTATCACTCCATCAATTACGATAAGTGGAGAAGCATTGGCCCCAAAAGTAGAAACCCCTCTTAATCTCAAGGTATAGTTTCCATTGGGATCACCCCCTGGTCTGACTACCGTCAATCCACCTACTTTACCCTGAATAAGTTGAAGGGGATCGTTCACCATACCTTTGTTAAAGTCTTTAGCCTTAACACTGGTCACGGCGCTAGTCACCTCTTTCTTTTCTTGGGTTCCATAACCCGTCACGACGATCTCGTCTAGTTCTGCCAAATCAGATTCCATACTGGTATCTATTATTGATCGAGAACCGATAACCGTTTCTTGAGAAAGTAGACCAATAAAAGTGAAAACTAATGTTCCACCTGCTTCAGGTACTTCTAGTCGATAGTTACCGTCAAAATCAGTGATAGTTCCGGAACTCGTTCCCTTCAGGACTACATTGACCCCTGGAATTGCCGACTCATCATCACTCGAAGTCACTTGACCTGTTACTGTTCTTTGAGCCCAAGCGGACGCAACAAGCAGAAATAAGGAAGTGCTTAAAAGCAAAATTTTCTTCTTCATGTTTGTATTTATTTAAGTTAAAAATGGGAAATCGTAGACTAATCCATGTTTCCAACATTGCATTTTAAATAATAATATGTCCTTAGAAAAGAGTTTTTTTATTTAATTTTTATACAAACGTTTGTTTTTTTACGTAATTTTTATACAAACGTTTGTATTATTTTTTTGTGCAATTATAATTTTATATTATACTTTTGATAATTTGTTAATTTGTTCATGTAACTTAACCGACCCTGAAGCGCATTTTTCATAGTTTTTTACTTAACAAATTGAAGGATATAATGAGATGTTCAATTTGATTCTATACTAACATGGAACAAAAGAGGTATAACCAAATCACGATAACAGACATTGCAAAGGCCTTAAAAATAAATCCTTCTACGGTATCACGTGCGTTATCTGATAGTTCTGTTGTTAAATCATCTACAAAGAAGAAAATTAAAGAATATGCCATAAAGCACAATTATCAGCCCAACTTTGCAGCACGCAGCTTACAAAATAAAAAAACCAACACCATTTGCATACTACTACCAAAAATAGTAGTTCACGAATTTTTCGGAAAGATACTTCTAGGTGTTCAAAGAGAAGCTCAAAAGCATGGTTACCGTTGCTTGATTCTCCCTACTAATTACGATTTACATCAAGAAATTAATGAAATTAAAAATCTTCTAAATGGAGGTACTGATGGAATCATTATGTCCTACCAAAGTGACGGTACTTCTGATGATTATGTACATGAATTAATTGAAAGAAAAATCCCTTTGGTTTTTGTTGATATCGCTCCTCCAAATCTAGAAGTTTCAAAAGTAATTATTGATGACATGCATGCGGGTTACATGGCAACCAAACATCTCTTGGAAGCAGGTGCTTCCCAAATTGCATGTATTTCAGGCCCTCGAAATGTAGTTAAT
>JABGWZ010000281.1 GCA_018675995.1 Opitutia bacterium
GAGGATCCATGCCAATTCAGTATGCCCGACCACATGGGATTGTACAAATTGATGGCATTTTTCAGGATCCAGTCCGCAGGCAATATATTGAGCGAGGCAATCAAACACATTTTGTCGAAGCAATGCTGGCTTTGCTGGGGTGGTAATTGCATGTAAATCAACGATGCCAAAAAAGCATTCATTCTTCTCAAGCATTTCCGCCCAATTTCGAACGGCGCCTAAATAGTTTCCTAAAGAAAGTTTTCCCGTTGGCTGGGCACAGGAAAGAATAACTTTTTTTTTGCCTTCTGAACTCATAAGATTTTCAAAATAAATAGTTTGTGGACATGATAAGTATAATTTTATATATATATTCTAGAAATAATCACCCTAAAACATCTACCCCACCCACTATGGATATTAAATCCGATGATTCTGTACAAGAAGACCTCAAAGAGCTTCTGAAGCGCTGTCCTGTTGGAACTTATGAAGCAGCACTGTCTTTTCGTATTAAAAAAGATGCTTCACAAATAGAAAAGATTGTTCTTGGAATTGTAGACCGTCATTTAGAACCTGAGCAGCGTGAAATTTTTGCAAATTGTAACGATGCTTTACGAATGTACGACGATTTAGGGTTAGATTCATTAACGATGCTTGAGATTATAATGATGGTAGAGCAAACTCTTGATGTAAGTATTGATAACGATGAATTAAGAGATCTCCGTACCCTTGGAGATGTAAAGTCATATCTATCTGCCAAGGCAAAAGGAGAGGATCCACCGATTCACTGTAAAAGTTACCGAATTGAAGAAATCGCAGCCATAATGCCCCATCGCGAACCTTTTCTTTTTTTAGATTCTGTTTCAATTGACGGAACGGAAGCACATGCCTCTTACCGCATTAAGGGGAACGAATATTTCCTTGAAGGTCATTTTAAGGAGAACCCAGTTTTTCCTGCATCTATAATGATCGAGGCATTGGGTCAAGTTTGCGTATTTTTTCTTTTAAAAGGAGAATCTCCCTCACTTGCATCGAAAGTAGATCCTGAGACAATATTTTTTACCTCCTGTGATGGCGTTAAATGTCGAAGGATTTGTAAACCGGGTGATATTTTAAAAATGAAAGTAAAGGTCTCTAGGATTAGGCACCCTCTCGCGTGTTTTCAGGGCGAGATTTTAGTCGAGAACGATCGGACAGCTCACGCGGAAGAGATTAAGTTAGCTTTTGATTACTATCCAGTATTTGATTCGACAGTAGAATCAGGCTCCGGAAATGTTTATGGAAATGGAAATGGTTTGTATACCAATCAAAATGGAAAAAGTGCCTCTAATGGAAACTTGGTTCAAGAGGATATTCCAAAGCGATTCGTGAAATTTGATCCTAAATCATGAAATATTGATTCTTTTTTTCTAAACTGTATCAATCAAAATAATTAATTGAAGAAGGTCGCATTTTTTTACGCTACCTTTCCACGCCCAACAGAAACTTTCGTAAGGAGGGAACTGCGTGCTTTTAAACAGATCGGACTCTTTCCTGATTTGTATTCAATTTGGCAAGGGCAGTCGGAGTGGGAAGGAACCCGGATTATTCAATTCAAACTTGTCCGTTTATTCCGTTTGTTTTACTGGATTCCCTATTGGGCCTTTAAAAATCCAGATATTTTAAAAGAAATTTTAGTGGAACTGAGATCACGGCCTTGTCCCAGTTTACAAAATTGGACCGAGACATTTCTTGCATTAGGTTTTGCCTTGGTTGAGGCCCAAGGCATAAAAAGACAAAATTACACTCTACTTCATGGGATATGGGCAACCATGCCTACCACCGCGGTATTAGCTTTAAGTAAATTAACCAATATTCCATTTTCCATGGGAGCGCATGCTTATGACGTTTTTCGGACAGGAGGTGATTGGTTACTACAGCTAAAATTTAAAAATGCTTTATTTGTAAGGACCTCATCGAGGTCGACAGCAGGAAGAATTGAGCAACTTGGAGTTCCCTGTACAAAAATCAAATTAATCCGTCGAGGGTTAGCGGATTGGCCTATTCGGTCTAATTTTGAACTGGTTAATTCATCGCGATTAGAATTATTAAGTGTGGGGCGATTAGTTGAGAAAAAGGGTTACATTTATCAGTTGAAAATCGCAGTTGAACTCTTATCACGAGCGGTACCGTTTCGTCTTCAAATTATTGGTTCCGGACCGTTGGAAAAGTTTCTTATAAAAGAAGCATCTCGTCTAGGAATCGCAGATCATGTCTTATTCATGGGAAGTAAGTCGCAAAAAGAAACGAGGGAATTTTACTTGGAGTCTGATGTTTTTCTTTTTACTGGTGTTATTGCCAAAAATGGCGATCGAGACGGCATACCGAACGTAATTCCGGAAGCAATGTCATCTGGGTGTTTAATTCTAGCCTCTTGTAACGCCGGAGCATCTGAGGCGTTCATTGAAGATGTTTCAGGTTTTTCATTAAACCCGAAA
>JABGWZ010000191.1 GCA_018675995.1 Opitutia bacterium
CCTCAGGTCATACCTGCCGTAAAGTGGCAGTTCTGGTAGGTTCAACTCGTTTCGCTGTCTTTTCATTACAGAAATTGAGTTGGATAGCATTCTGCGAGCTAAAATTGAACTAGGGTAGCTCAGTAATACAGGTGCGTCGGGGTGTTCTCTTGAAAGAATTGGTAAACTTCCAAGATGGTCAAGGTGACAATGGGTAAGTATGATAAAGTCGAGGGAATTACGTTCCAATTTACTGTGGACTGGAAGCGATGTAATACCAGCATGTTTTGGGTGAAGCCCAGAATCAATTGCGAATGTAAAGCCACCGATTTCACAAACAGTACAGTTACTGCCAATACCACCATGTGGGTTCAGGTCGATCAGTTTCATGAAAGAGGGTGATCAGTTTCTAAGATATCTGGGATATCGAGGTGGAAAGGTTTTATCCTGACATATATCTTTTGGTCGAATTGATCAAAGCCATGAAATGAGCCTGATGCCTCCGCGGACAAGTGAGTAACATGATAGCTATTGTACGAAAATGAATTCCCAGGTTCAATTGTCGGCGTTTCACCAACAATTTTATCTCCCTCAACTACTGTTGTGGTGCCATCGCTGTTATTTAATATCCACTTTCTACCAAGAAGTGTAACTGTACGATCACTAAGGTTTTGGATAGTTATAAAATATATGAAGGCGTGTAAATGGACCCCTTTGACAGTTGATTTTTCCTTATGATGGACTAGTTTGTCCAAGGTGGCATTAAGCCCTTCAAGTTCTGTTGTGTCATCTTTCAAAATTCAAATAGTAGCTTTACCATAGCAAGGTTGGAGCAAAGACCAATTCTTTTTAACAAAATTGGGTATAATCTGAAAAAAACAGTTGAAAACGCTTGCACCCAAGCCCAGACAAATCAGAAAAGAAGGTATGCAAAAATTCGCACTTTTGTCGGTAAGCGATAAGACCGGCCTTGTACCTTTCGCCCGTTCTTTAGTGAACGACCATTCATTCACGATTCTCTCCACTGGAGGAACTGCTCGGTTGCTTAGAGATGAGGGGATTTCAGTAAGCGATGTAAGCGATCATACTGGTTTTCCTGAAATGATGGATGGAAGGGTAAAAACTTTACACCCAAAGGTGCATGGTGGACTACTTTGCTTGCGGGACAATGCTGATCATGTGAAGTCCGCCCAAGCACATGATATTACGATGATAGACTTGGTTGTGGTTAACCTGTATCCATTTGAAGAAACGGTTGCACGTAAAAATGTAAGTATGGCAGAAGCTATTGAGCAAATAGACATTGGTGGGCCATCAATGTTGAGGAGTGCCGCAAAAAACCATCGTGATGTAACTGTAGTTTGTGACCCTGCTGATTATGATCGGGTGTTGGCAGGATTGGAGAACCCAGAGGGTAGCACCGGCTTGCGAAGAGAATTGGCTCTTAAGGTCTTTAAGCGGACAGCAACTTACGACAAAGCCATAAACGAATACCTAGAAGGACAGATTTTCGATGAACCAAATATGGATTCAATCTCTGGGTTTCCTTCCCAACTTAATATAAATTCCTCAAAATCCCTGTCATTAAGATATGGAGAAAACCCTCATCAGCAAGCTGCCCTGTATGGTGACTTTTTAGATTATTTTCATCAATTGCAGGGTAAGGAATTAAGTTATAATAATATTTTGGATATTTCCTCTTCGGCTTATTTAATCGGTGAATTTGAGCGCCCAACAGTTGCAATTCTTAAGCACACCAACCCTTGCGGAGTGGCTAGTGCTGATGACTTGGAAACTGCCTGGGACAGGGCATTCGCAACTGATAAGCAAGCTCCTTTTGGTGGTATTATTGTGGTTAATAATACATTAGATATTGGGTTGGCAGAAAAAATAGCTGAAATATTCTGCGAAGTTATAATTGCCCCAGGGTTTACCGACAAGGCATTAGCTCTTTTTCAGAAAAAGAAAAATCTTAGGCTTCTGGTTTCTAAATCAGGTTTTGGACCTGAGACATTACAGGAAATTAAAACAGTCCCTGGAGGATATTTAATGCAAGACCGAGATCAAAAAAGAATCAACCCAAAGCAGTATGAGGTTGTCACAGAAAGGCAACCGAGCGAGAAGGAGATGAGGTCAATGATTTTTGGTTGGCGAGTGGTTCGTCATGTTAAGAGTAATGCTATTGTTTACACTGGAGATGAAAGAACCCTCGGAGTTGGGGCAGGTCAAATGGCCCGGGTTGATAGTTCCCAGGTTGCGGTTTGGAAAGCTGGTGAAGCAAACTTATCCCTTCAGGGTTCTGCGATTGCTTCAGACGCATTTTTTCCTTTTCCTGACGGACTTTTGGCTGCTGCTGATGCGGGTGCCACTGCCGCAATCCAGCCAGGAGGCAGTGTTCGGGATGAGGAGGTTATTGCAGCTGCAAACGATAGGGACATGGCTATGGTTTTTACCAATGCTCGCCATTTTAAACACTAATAGGTTTTTATTCGAGAAATTGAAAAATCTGAATTTATTTAAGATATGCAAAATAGTCGATTCTTTGAAAAATATTTAAGTTATTTTCTCTTAATTTTCCTATTTCTATTTTCTAGCTGTGGGACTGCCATGCTGTCAGATGAATCATTGGCAAAAAAGTCTAAAACCCAATTTTCTCAGATGAAGAAGTCTGAGCCACTTTCAAATAATGCATCTCATAAAGCGATGGTTCAAAGAATTGGCAAAAGAATTGCCGGAGTTGCACAAGTTGATTTACCTGGCACAGAATGGGAATTTGTAGTTTTTGATATTCGAGAGCCTAATGCTTTTGCCATGCCAGGGGGAAAGGTTGGTGTTAATAGTGGATTAATTGCCTTAGCGAATGGTAATGAAGATCAAATTGCCGCTGTTTTGGGTCATGAAATTGCTCATGTTGCCTTTCGCCATAGTAACAAGAGGATGTCACAGGCCATGGGAATCGCCTTGGGGGGTGTAATATTAAATAGTGCAATGAGAAATAAAAGCTCAACGGATCGCATGCTAGCTTCGGGGGTGTACGGACTTGGTACAACAGTAGGCATGGCACTGCCTTTTTCAAGATCACAAGAGCAGGAGGCTGACCATCGCGGTTTATACTATGCTGCAATGGCAGGGTATGACCCGCGTGGCGCTATATCTTTTTGGAAAAAAATGCAGGGAGGTAAAAAGCGTAAAATGCCTCAGTTTCTATCTACTCACCCCAATCCCGGCAATAGGATCGATTTTCTTAATGCAAATATGGACCGTGCTTTAGCCTTATATCGAGATGCTAAAATTGCCCGAGGAGAAAAACCAAACCCATGAGTATATTGTTAAAATCACCGGTAGATGCTCTTAGTGAGTATGTACGTCAATCAAGTGTTTCAGCTGACCCTAATTTTAATGCCGGTGTCAAAGGTGCTCGTGAGTTTGCTCAGGCTCGACTGGAAGAACTTGGGTTTGAGGTTAACCTTATCTCAACTCCTATTCATCCTATAATTTTGGCTACCAGAGGAGACCCATCCTGGCCAAGACTTGTTATCTATGGACATTATGATGTTCAGCCACCTGACCCATTGGATTTGTGGACTAGTGACCCATTTGATGCGGTGGAGAGGGATGGCAGAATTTACGGTAGAGGTGCTGCTGACAACAAAGGTCCCCAAATCGTTCACATGTCTGCACTGGCAAGAGTTTTTAAGGATATACCCGATTACCCTCTTCATATAACATACTTAATCGAAGGGGAAGAAGAGATCGGCAGTCCAAGCTTCCGAAGTTTCCTCGAAGAGCATAAGGAGAAACTAAGCGGTGACATGCTCCTTGTCTCAGATACCGGCAGTCCTGGTCCAGATCAATTAGTTGTGACCACCGGATTACGTGGGTTATGTGCGATGGAGGTAAAAGTGTTTGGCCCAAGCCAGGATTTACATTCAGGGGTTCATGGAGGTGCTTTACTAAATCCCCTGCAGGCATTAATGAGAGTATGCTCATCTTTGCATGATGCAGAAGGTAAGGTGGCGGTGCCCGGTTTTTACGATGCTGTTCAATCACCCGAAGATTGGGAAAGGGGTGAACTTGCTAAATTGCCGATAACTGAGGCCCAGTATTCGAAATTCCTAGGGATTTCCGAATTTTCCCCACCTCCTGGCTTTTCGGCTTTAGAAGGCATTCGGTTTTGTCCGACTTTGGAGTTTAATGGTGTTGGTGGGGGTTACCAAGGGGAAGGATCGAAAACGGTTATTCCATCCGAAGCATTTGCCAAGATTACTTGCCGATTGGTTCCGAATCAAAAATCTGAAGATATTGCTTACAAAGTAAAGCAGGCAATTATCGATGCCTGCCCATCTGCGGTTCGCGTAGAGGTCGAAATCAAAGGCGGGGGTGATCCATATGTGGTAATACCTCCAGGTAAGCCTGGGTCTACGGGCAAAGAGAGCGAATTAATGAAAAAAGCATTTTCGGTAGCTCAAGATTGCATTGAGGAATGTTTCAATTCCGAGCCCATTTTCCTAAGAGAAGGGGGGAGTATTCCTATTATTCAAGATTTAAAAGAAGTTGCTGGTTTGGATTCTCTAATGATTGGTCTCTTTACGAATGAAGATAATCTGCATGCCCCGGACGAGAGTTTTCACCTTGGGATGATGAATCGAGCGATAACTGCTTTCGAAAAATTCTTCAGGAAATTAGTCTGATATTGATTTTGGGTTAATTTTCTGGGTAATCCACCTGCGAATTCCCTGCCCGAGAAGATCCAAGAAGATTACGATTACAAGTATACAGATTAGAATTGCGGTTACTCGCTGAAAACCACTCGCCATTTCCATTGCTTTGTTAAGTTCCATTCCAATTCCACCAGCACCAACTAAACCAATTATACTAGCCGACCTAATATTATACTCTAGCATCCATAGTGACTGACTCCATACCTGTGCCTTTACATTCGGCCACAAACCATAGAGAAATGCCTGTACAGGATTTGCCCCAATTAGTTTGAGCCCTCTTGCAACCTTAATATCCATTGATTCAAAGCTCTCGCTGAAAAATTTACCAAGGTACCCCAGACTATAAAATGTTAATGCAAATACTCCCGCGATAGGGGTGGGACCAAAAAAAATAACAAAGATAAAAGCCCAAATTAAACTGGGTAGTGTCCTAGTGATATTAAGAAACATTCGGGTAGTTTGAACTAACCAGGAAGGAGACACATTTCTTGAGGCACCTATTGAGATTACAAGAGAAAATATTACGGCAATAAAAGTCGAGACTATCGCAATCTGAAATGTTTCACCTAAAGATTCCAGAATAAGAGAGAAATCCGAAAAGTCTGGAGGGAAGAACTTTTTAATAAAATATTTGAACCCTGCCACAACATCAGCAGGCCGGTTATTATCCATCAAGTTTTTCCCGGAAAAAATGGTCAGAAAGAGAAAAACAATAACAATAATATTGAGCAAGTTGAGCCGCTCAAACCAAGCTCGTTGAGGAAGCTTTTTAATCTCGCCATCAGGAATCATGTTTTCGGTTCTACCTTACGAAGATTCCATCCTTCCGGATGCTCTGGATTTAAACTGAGAGCGTAATCTGCGAAACGCGAGATCAATTGCGGATCGTGCAGGGCACAAAAAATAATCTTTTTTTTCAGTGTGGCTAAATTTCTAAAAAGGCCCATAACTCGTCCGGCATAGTAGGTGTCCAGGTTGGATACGGGTTCATCTGCTAGAATAATTTTTGGACTCTGAAAAAGGGTGCGGGCAATAGCGGTTCTTTGTTGTTCTCCACCCGATGTTTGTGAAGTCCATTTGTAGGCTAATTTAGCAATTCCCAAGTCTGATAGAATTTGATAGGCCTCCTCCTGGTCAGACTTGGGGAACCCAAGGATAGCTTCCTTGAGTCCATAGTAAGCAATTTTCCCATAAAGAACATTTTCTAGTACTGTAACATGTTCAGTTAGGCGAAGGTTTTGGAATATAATTCCTAATTCCGGTCGAATGGACTGAGTATTCTTTGTTTCACCTTTATTAATTTCGAATTCGATCTTGCCTTCGCTAGGTGCTTCAGATCCAGACAGGCAAGATAGCAAACTTGATTTACCAACTCCTGACGGACCAAGTATTGCAACAAGAGAACCTCCAGGGATTTCGATATTGAGGTTTTGAAAAAGCCACTTTTGGTTACGAATTAAGCCCAGCTTATTTGTCCGTAAAATTGTCATTTGACCCGGTGGGTATCTTTCAGGAAGAGTTCTATGTAATGAAATGAGTTAGTTGAGTTAGTTCTCTAGAGTTGAAACCTTAGTTTTAGCTTCTCTTGGAGCTTTTAAGTGTTCAATTGGATCAACTCCAATAAGGGTGCCTCCAAAGAGACTTTGGCTTAGGTCGGGTTCCTCCTGACTAATACTAATCAATACTTTTTTAAGTAAATCTCGATCCTCTTGAGGGAGCGAGGATCGAACGCAAAAAGTATGTGACGCTACAGGTCCCTGCCGCTGTACTATCTTAAGCTTATTACGTTGTTCTAATGTTAAATGCTTATCTTTTTCATAAACGTAATAACTAACTGCTGCAGCTTCAGCCTTTCCTTCCAGGACCTGCTCCACGGCAGATACATAACCGGTACCGTAAAAAATATTATCCTCGCCAAAGAAACTCTTTAGTGAACCGCCTTCAGCAATAAGTCCCTTTTTAATCAAATCCCAAGTTGGGATAAGGTATCCAGATGTGCTCGTTCTAGAGGAAAATGCAACTGACTTACCTCTTAGTTCTGAGATATCTTTGTAAGGTCGATCCATTAGGGAAAGCCAAACACTGTAATAATAGGCACCTGTGTAAGGCTGACCTTCTGGGGTAAAACTTTGGTGTTGCCCAGCAACCAAGATTTCTGCGACTTCATTATCAGTAAAGGAGATAGCATCACTAGAACTTACATACCCCACATCTATTGTCTTGTTTGCCAGCCCAGCCTCAATAATCGACTTATTGGTTGGAGTTGTGATTTTGACCGGAATACCAATTCTTGCTGAAATTGCATCGCCTAGTCTTTTCTCATCTTCTCTTTGAGCCTGTACATTTTTATTAGGCTTAAGAGCAATATTAATTGTTTTTATAGAAAAAGAATTATTATGGTCTAAATTCAAATCTTCTCTATTACTTTCAGAGCATGAAAAAGAAAAATAAAGGATTAATGTTAAGAGTGGATAGAGTACTTTCATGAGTTGTTGAGAATGAGTCTCAAAAATAACAGGAGCAATGCTATTGTCAATAAGGCACTTACTTAACAGTAAACTTAAAATTAAGGAATATAACGGTGGCTCAAGATAAAATTGAGCAAATGCAACGAAATACTATTTTGAGACTACAAAGGTTGCTCGACGATCTAGACGAGCGACATCAGGTGTTGCATTTGGAATAGCAAGTTCATCTCCTATGGAGATAATTTCAATGCGGTTTTCATCACAGCCTAAATCGATTAGGTAATCCTTAACTGTTTTTGCACGACGGTCGCCAAGAGATTTATTATAGTCAGGCGTTCCCTTCCAATCGCAATATCCCTCAATGAGCAGTTTGGCACTAGGTTCTGAAAGCATGTACTGAGCAATCTTTGAAATCTTATCTCTTTCAGGAGGCTTGATGTTAAACTGGTCAAAACCAAACAAAACAGGCTCAAAGGGTCTAAATACATTATCTCCATTAAAAGAAGATGAAGCAGGGTTCCGCTCAGAAAGCCCGTCATCTTCAAAAGATCCCCTGATCGGTGTTCCCAAATCAGCGAAATCATTATCATCAACAGAATTAAAACCATTATTCCCGGCTGATTCGGAATTGTTAGAACCTGTATTTAAATTGTGTGTTGTCTCGGGGTTACTATTTTTTGCACACGATAGGCACATCAATGCAAAAAGTACGAAAAGTGGAAATCGCAAACATTTCATATCTTTTATCAAGAATCTTTGAGAACGAGGAATTGGGCTTTTCTTTCCAATCCAGCGGTCGTTGGATCAGCGTCAGGGGTGGCAAGTTCATCCCCCATGGAGATAACTTCGATTTTGCCAGGCTCAACCCCTAAATCAACTAGGTAATCCTTAACGCTACTTGCTCGTCGGTCACCGAGTGACTTATTGTAAGCAGGCGTGCCTTTCCAATCACAATATCCCTCTACCAAAATCCTAGAGTCAGGATTTGACACTAAGAAGGAAGCAATATCCTGAAGTTTTGTTCTTTCCTCTGCAGAAATACCGTACTGGTCGAAGCCGAAATAAATTGGTTCAAATGGTCGGTCTCCGTTTGCAAGATTTTCGGTATCAGTCCAGAAGGGATCCTGTGGGAACAGACCATCTTCTCCATCCAATCCTGATATAGTCGCACCGATAGGAGAAAGTTCATCCCCGGAATCGACTGCAAGGTCATCTTCTGACCCTATAAAGTTTCCACGATCCGTTCCTTTGATTAAGGAAGTATCTTCCGGATTAGGGCCCTTACTATTAGAGCAACCAAATTGAAAAACTGTCAAAAATGACAGTCCTAGTATCCACACTGAATTTTTCATACACATTTTCACCCGCTGTTTGTTGGCAAACCATCCCATAGTTTACCTTCTAGTTATTATTTTCTTGCATGCGATGAAACCTTCGTCAACGAGAAAGCGCATGAAAACTCCAATTTGTTTATTAGTTGATAATGGTTCACTCCGACCGGGAGCAGTATTAAGTCTGAGGAAAATTGCAAAACAACTTGGTTCAGAATGTTCTTATGATGTAATTCCTATGGGGTTATTACACTCTAACAAGATCGATAAATCGATGCTTAATGGAAAAAGTGGGGAGACAATTGGCACATTTTTATCCAGTGAAAAAGCTCAAGATCAATCAAATTTACTTATTCTCCCCTTTTTTCTCGGACCGAGTCTTGGAGTCACAGATTTTTTAGTTGAGAAATTGAATATATGGAAAAATGAAAAAAGTGGCCGAGCCTTCCATGTTCTTACCTGCCTACATTCCTATAATGACATGAAGTTAGCAGTTGCATTATCCAGCGAAACAATACGAGTAATTGAAGATGAGGGATTAGACTGCCCTCATCTTGCCTTGGTCGACCATGGAACACCTATAATAAAAGTCAATCAGGTCCGCGAGGATGTTGGCAAGTCATTAGAGAAAATGATGGGAGCAAAAGTATCTGACTTTACTACCTGTTCGATGGAGAGAAGGGAGGGGGATGAGTACAAATTTAATGAACCATTGTTGGAGTCTGTATTAGATGAGTGGGGGAATGCGGGGGTAAAGGAAATTGTGGTGTCTCTTTTATTTTTACTTTCCGGTAGGCATGCAGGGAAGGGGGGGGACCTGGAAAATATTTTTGAAAAAGCAAAATGTAAGTTTCCCGGGATGAAGATTGCCTCAACTCGACCACTTGGTGAAAATTCAATAATTTATAAAATTCTTAAGGATAAACTGGTAAAATTTGGCTGCTCAACCTAATCGTTGACTATGCAGTTAAATTTCACCCAATTGGTGTGAAATATATTCCGATTACCAGTAGGGTTGACCCAAGTAATCGTCGGCTAAAAACCGCTTTTCCTGCCTGCCCTTCAAGTAACCCGATTTTTTTTCCCAACCACGCGGTGAGGACAATTGCCCAAATCCCGCGACATGCATAAAAAACATTTGCTTCTGCCGGAACTTGGTGGAAACCAATGGCGACTGACATTAGTACAGCCTGCAATCCCATTGGTATACAGGAGAGAAGCATCCATTTATCTGATTTTCCATTGAATCTTATTAATCGCCCTTTGACCAAAGGTAAGAGGAGAAACGAACTTAATCCAACTGTCCAAAACATCGAAAAGATAACATGGGCAGGGGAATTTTTTTGTGCAAGTTCAGGAACAAGGGCATCAGTAAGCCCGAAGCCTGCTGCGGTAAGTAGACCAAGTGAGATTGCTAGGTATGAAGGTTTTAGCCCATTCTTGGGCCAAGCGATTAAGCAAACTGCAATCGCAGTCAAAGCAGTAGCAATCCAAGTTTCTGCTGAAGGTGTTCCTGTTAGGTCAAAAAAAAGCACAAAGGATGCAACAAATATTGACTTTGATCCCATTATTGGGATTATCAATGATGCATCGCCTTTTTTAAGTGCAAGAAAACAGGTTGCTTGTGAGATGAAGAAAATACCCCCAAGCATGACTCCTGCTTGAATGTCTTCCAGTACTGGAAGACTTCCCTCGATAAACGGAAATGGAATGAAAAAAATGGCCATAATCCAATTTGAAAAAACAAGAGAACGGATCGTGCCCGCACCGAGTTCCAGGCCTCGCTTACAAAGCAATGCACTTAGTGCATAAAAGGCACCTGCCCCAAAAGCGAGTAAGTAAGGGGGGAGATTTTCTGACAAAATAGATTGGGTTACTTTGTGCTAACAAAATTTTGGCTGAATTCCTCGCACTCCTTGAGGTTTCGCTCCTTTAGTCCAATCAATAGACGATAGCGAATATTGAGGTCGTTTAGTGGAGTCAATTCTGATTTAAAATAGGAACCAAAACGACCGTAATCCCTCTCGCTGTAATAAGATGGCTTTGGGTTGGATGGGTGGTCGAGATACAGAGTGGTGTAGCGGTGCCCGCCCACGACTATGCTTTGTCCTTTCCATGATAAATTGGTCATATCTTTATTTTTAGGCCAATTTTTGGTTAAAGCTTTTTTATCCCTGCCTTCCTTAGGTCGAATGTAATAAGTATTCTTGCTGTTTGATTCAGCTACTTCGTTTGATGCCCGAAATTGAAAACCTGCATGCTGAGGGTCTCCGTCCAAAGTAACCTTTTCCTGACTGGTTGATAAAGTTGATTCAAAATCAACCTGTATGGTCTTATCAGGAAAAAGGGAAAATGATAATTTCCTTAATTCGGTTACGAAAATAGTACCATCATCAATCCGCCAAGTAATCTTAACCGTATGAGATGCGTTTTCCTTATCGGCTTTTTGAGAAATTATACCTTCATGAACCTGGTATGCTCGCTTACAGTGCCATGTGTCTACATTAACTACTTTGCCAGTTTTATCGAAGGCCGTACACTTTGAGAATCCTAGATAAATTCCTCTATGGTGGGTGTACTTGCCCCCTGGACCCTTAGTTAGAAAATCTTTTCCATTTTCCTGATAGATATGATGAAAAGGTTTGTAAGTCTGCTCCCGATTCTTTGGATCCATTTTTTGATAGACATAACGAGCTATCTTTTTCTTTCCATAGGCTAGGTCGACAAATTTGCCTGGTTTATCTATCCATAAGAATTTCTCTGCGCTACAAAATGAAAATGCACTCACAAGAAAAACGACAATTCGTAAAAGAAAAAAACTCATGAATAGAGAAAACTTTTAAATTAGTAATTTTCCAAGACTAAAGAAATACTTGTCTTGTGGAATTTTTTCAAAAAGTGATCTTTCCTTTCTCGCATCAATACGCATTTCAGGTTCTAAGATGGATATGAATTTATTTTTTATTGCAAATTTATTTTTAGTTTTAAGTTGTTTTCCTTTTTATTCTTACGGGATTGTTGATTTTCAAAAAGAAATTTGGCCGATTCTTGAAAAGCGATGTATTGAATGTCATAAAGCTCCCTATGTACTTAACGGTCGAAAGAAAAACCCAAAGGCGGGATTAAGATTAGACGGGGCAAGTCACATTATGTCAGGTTCTAATGATGGGCCTGTTGTGATAGTTGATCACCCGAGTCGAAGCTCACTTTATAAAAGAGTAATCCTACCTGCTTCCGATGATGATATTATGCCTCCTAAGGGAGATCCCTTATCTTTTCGCGAGCAAGAACTTTTGAGAATGTGGATAGCTCAAGGTCTTGATTTTGGCAATTGGGTGGGGGCTACGGATAATTTACCTGAGAAAAACTCACGGAACTACAGGCAGGAAAGTAATCAGTTACCAGAATACCTTAAGTTTTATGATAAACTTGCTTCTGGATTGACGCCTATATCATCTTCAGAAATATCCCAATTAAACTTAGGAGATTTTTTGTTAATTCGCCCCATAGGCTTTGGTAACCCACTACTTGAGGTTCGTTGCGTCACAAATCAGAATAACTTCACAGACAAGACCCTGGCTAAGTTACTGGCAATACGGGATAATGTTGCAATAATGGATATCCGAAATTCTCATTTAACAGATCGGGCGGGTGAGATACTTTCGCAATTCCCTAATCTAATAAAACTGAACCTTCGATCAACTCAAATGGGAGATATCGGTGTAACAATGCTCGCCAAACTTCGAAATTTGCAAAGTTTGAATTTATCTGAAACCCAAGTATCGGATGGTATACTTGAAAAACTTGTTAACTTTCCCTCGCTCACAAATTTGTATCTTTGGAAAAGTGAAGTCAGTCGTGAAAAGGCAAAATTATTCAAGTCAGAAAATGCACAGATTGTGGTAACTTATTAGTGATTAGTTGGTGAATTTCCATAGGGAATTATCAGAACGTACATATAGTCCATTTCCAGAAATTGCTGGAGTGCACAATATGGTCTCACCTAAATCAACACTCGCTACGACCTCTCCTTTTTCATCACTTATTTCTATAACCTGGCCGAGTCCTTCCTCATTGAAAAAATACAGGTGAGATTCAGTGGCAATTGGAGAACCACTTGCGGGACCCTTAATCCTCATCCTCCAAAGTATTTCCCCTGTCTCAATTCTTGCACAGGTTAGTACATTTGCCTTATTTATGACAAGGAAACGGTCTTTTGATACCGCAGGGCTTCCAGTACCGGGGCCAAGCTTATTGTCGCTCCAGAGTTGCTTTGCTTTTTCTTGATCCGTGTAAATTTTAAGTGCAGTCATACCATTGGATGGGACAAGTAAGATATTTCCCGCCGGTGTGGAGGATGGAATGGTGGAAGCACCTTCCGAGAAACTATATATTTCCTTTCCGCTTTTAGGGTTAACCACTGAGATGCCCTCCTTGGACTGCAGAATGATAGCCTGATTGTCGCCAAACCCGAAAAGGGTTGGCGACGACCAGTTTGCCGCCCGTGGTCGATCTTTTTTCCACAGGGTTTCACCATTGTTTAAATTTATTCCCATTGAGAATGAATAGGCGTCATTTTCGACCTGGGCAAGTAGCACTCCCTTGGTAATAAGTGGGGAGGATGACATCCCTAAACCATTGGCAGCATTTGGGAAGTCATAGGTTAAACCACGCAACCATATCAGGTCGCCAGATAAAGTAAGACAGAATACATCATTAGACGAAAATTGAGCTACTACTTTCGATCCATCGCTGGTCATTGTGGATGCAGCGACACTTGTTTTCTCATGGCAGATTGTTCGACCAGTAGCACGAAATTTCCTTTCCCATATGATCAATCCAGTCCGACATGAAAAACAAAATATGTGGAGTGTCTCCTGCTTCACTCCGCTCGATGCACTTAAGAAAACTTTATCACCCACGATAATTGGACTTGATAATCCACGCCCAGGAAGTTTAGCCCTCCATGCCCCTTCCTGATCAGCATTCAGGTCGATAAGGGATTTTGAAGCGCTAAAGCCATTGGACTGGTTTCCACGAAAGTTCAACCAATTTGCATGAAGTGAGTTGAGGGAAAGTAAAGCAAAGGCCAGAATCAGAATTTTTATCATAATATTGTTCAATTTGATTTAATTACCTGAGTGAATTACCGAACCTTCCTGGTCGGTAATTCGAAAGTTAAACTCCCACTGTTTTGTCCATGACTGGGTCTGTTCGTTTTGGCAAACTTTAATCAGAATGTCATTTGTACCTTTTTGCAGTTTTCCATCGATTACGAATTGATCAATTCTTGTTTTCCCCCTGTGGTACTCATCCCGAGCAAAAAGTAACTCCCCATTAACCCAAAGTTTCCAGGCATTTTTTGACCCAATTCGGAATTGTGTATTCATGTTCTCTCCGAAAGTAAACTGGGTATGGGCATAGGCGACGACTTCCTTTATTTCGCCGTACTGTTCATTTATATTGATCAGGCCAAGTTCATGCTCAGTAGACAAGGGGGTCCATTTTACAGAATCACTTTTCCCCCTGTAGCTAGCATGGTAATTTATTTTTTGCTCTGGCGGATATATGGAATTAAAACCTTTTCTTTCTGTATTATCAAAAGGCCCAATAGCTTGCCAGTCTACCATAAAGCCCATCAGTTCTTTCAAATTGACAATAACTCCATCCTCTTTCAATGCATTGCTGACTTCCGTAATTTGGTCAACTTCTCTCGCTTTGTTTAATACCTCATTAAAGAGGTTTATTCTTTCGATTTTGTTGGTCTCTTTTTTCGCCGCAGACAGTTTTTTTGCTACTGCTTCCCTGCGAAGTGCCATGACCGGATCATTTAGAAACCCTGGAATTAAAAGTTCAGCTCGATTGGGATGACCCGACTGAATGATACGAAAGGCTTCAACCCGAGAATCAGCATGATTCGAATAGTTATTTAGAAATTGAATAATTTCATCAATGGGGAGAGTTGAATCACTTTTGTCAGATATTTTGGAAATTGCCGCACGAATCCAATTATCCCCCAAAGGGTTAGCCCGATTCATAGCATTAAGCAGTTCTGGGATATGCTGGGCGGGGAGATCTGCAACTTTTGGCCACGCATGAACCGCTAACCTATTACCAGTTCCATTTTTTTTGATTTCAATGAGTGGTTGAACTAGATCTCGGACAGAACTTGTTACTGCATTAAAGGCATCAATTAGCAGAAATAGATACACGATGAGTGGAAGTAAAATTTTCATAAATTTCTATAATGTTAAAACACCTGCCCTCTCTGCAAAAGAAAAATCAAACTTAAATATTCTTTTGTTTTGCATGGATAGGTAAATTTTAGTCTAGAAGGTAGATGAAATTTAATGTTATGGCATTTATTATTCCATTCGGGTTAAGCCTCATGGCCGTGCCCTCTAAGGAAATTTTTTTATGGCCGAGTGGTGCGCCAGGAGAAAAAAAAGATGAGTTTGGATCAGAAACAATTATCGCCCCAAAAAGCAAATCCGATGTTCAAAGGATTTCCAATGTGTCACAACCAACCATCAAGATTTTCCCTGCCCCCGAAAGTATTGCAAATGGCACCGCAGTTCTGGTTTGCCCCGGTGGTGCTTATAATATTTTGGCTATTGAACATGAAGGGGTGGATGCATGTAAATGGTTGAATTCAATTGGTGTTACAGCAGTTTTACTTAAGTATCGGGTTCCGAGAAGGAAAGATAGGCTGAAGCATGTTGCTCCTCTCCAGGATGCTCAAAGAGCAATGGGGATAATTCGTCGAGAAAGTAGGAAATGGAATATCGATCCAGATAAGATCGGTATACTTGGGTTTTCAGCTGGTGGGAACCTTGCGGTTATGGCCTGCACAACTTTTGACTCGAGGTCGTATGCCAAAGTTGATTCTTCAGATGATTTTTCCTGCCGACCAGACTTCGCTATTCTTATTTATCCTGCTTACCTGGTGGGCCGGATAGAAAGAGACTTTCTGTTTCCGGAAATCAATGTAACGGCAGACTGCCCCCCGTGTTTTTTTGCTCATGCAGGTGACGATCATGTTCCTGCTGAGGGAAGTATTCTGTTGTATTTAGCCCTAAGGAAAGCAGGGGTAGTAGGTAATGAGCTTCATGTGTATCCTGATGGTGGGCATGGCTATGGGATGAGAGAATCCAGCAACCAAGTTTCAAGTTGGCCTACAAGAGCAAAGGATTGGATGAATGCAATGAGGTGGCTTTAAGGAAATGAGTTCGTTCGATTCATTCTTAGGACTCATATACAGTGAGCATGGTACTCCCGATGAGGGTCTCAGACCGGAGATTTTAACTCTTGATGCATGTGAGCAAGGAGAAGTTATTATTAAAATGGAAGCTGCCACAATTCATCCGTCTGATATGGGCTTAATTAACGGTTCTTATGGTTCATTGAAAGAATTACCTGCTACGGCTGGAAGAGAAGGGGTAGGGGTAATCCATGCCGTTGGTCCTGGCGTGGAGGAAAAACTTATTGGTCGACCAGTTACACTCTCAGGTACTGCAGGAGTATGGCAGGAGTTTAGCAAGGGGAAATTAGATAACTTGATCTTCTTGCCCTCGCTTGTCCCCCTTGATCAACTCTCTGTCTCAGTTTTAAATCCTTTTACTGCATGGCGATTACTAAATGATTTCGAGTATCTTAAGCCAGGTGACTTCATTGTACAAAATGCTGGCAACTCTGCCGTCGGGTTGTCGGTGATTCAGTTTGCTAAAACAATGGGTATTCGATGCATAAGCTTCGTTCGTTCCCAAGAAGCAAAAGAAAAATTATCTGCTTTTACTGAAGCCGATGTTTTTCTTGATCAGGATGATGCTATCAAGCATGTTGAGTCCAGCACTCAGGGGAAAAAATGTGTATTGGCACTTAATTCAGTTGGTGGAAAAAGTTCTCTTCGATTAGCACGATGCCTTCAGGATGGTGGAGTTCACGTAACCTTTGGGGCAATGGATGGTACACCGGTCCGGTTTCCAACTAGAAGTTTAATTTTCAATGATATTCGCTTTGTTGGATTTTGGTTGGATCGTTGGAAAAAGAAGAAGACCATAAATGAAATTCGCAATGCACTTGAGGATGTGCTGCAACCACTTGCATTAACCAAAATTAAGTACCCGATCGACTCAGTTTACGAGTTGAAGGATTTCAGGAATGCATTAGCGAGGAATTCTGAATCGCGTTTTGGCAAAGTTTTGATGGTCAGGCAGGGCAGTGAGTTGCTTAATCTCAAGGATCAAGACGACGAATAAGCGAGGGTAAGGAGAATAGCTTGCCTGGACAGGCTGTGTGACCCGGATGAATTATCTTGTGCGTTGTTACCTGTGATTTAGGTACACTGCACCGCTTCATTAAATATTCGCACAATCCCTCCAAGGCAGTTAATTGCTTTGTGGTTGGTGACTTTTTCTCAAAATTCCCAATAAGGCAAATTCCTATGCTGGTTTTATTTAAACTTAGTTTTTTTACATGCCCACCATCTAATTGCCCCTTCCAGCGGGATCCAATGTAAACTTCACCATCATAAGCTTTACGTGAACCATTCGAAATGACGAAATGATAAGCCAATCCGTTTTTCATACCTCTTGCTTTGTGGACCCGATGCATATTCAGTGCATCATCAGTAGGTGTCGCAGAGTGGTGAATAATAATCTTTGTCCATTTTTTCGCTGTTGGTCGAATCGATGTAAGTGATTTAATTAGCGAAGCAGGAAGTAAAGATGATTTTTTAACTGAGCCACCTGTAATTGGAATAATAATCTTTTGTCCAACCTTTATGAGATCCGGTCTATCAATATTATTTTTAGATGTAAGGTCACTTAGCTTGATGCCAAAGCGTGACGATATACTACCTAAACTGTCACCCTTTTTAACCGTATATTGTATTTGCCGAATAGAACTGTCAGGGATTTTCAGCTTCTTACCTACGAAAAGAAGGTTTGGGTTGGATATTCCATTGTAAGTCTGCAATGAGGTTGTGCTTACCCCATATTTTCCGGCAATCGCACTTAGGGTTTCATTTTTCTTAACCGTATGGATTTTTCCTGCATGGATTATGCACACAAACATGCAGAAGCATAAAATAATTGTAGATATCCTCATCAATCTGTTTCTCTTCTTTGAAAAAGAGAGATACATGGCAACAAAGAACTTTTATGTCTGTTAAAATTCTTTGTTTTTGCCCATATATAAAAAAGTGCATAGTATAAACTAACAATGAAGCTTCGAACAAAGTTATGGATGGTATCTCAGGGTTTGTTAATTGTTACCGCCTGTATTATCCAATTCACCTTTTATCGTGAGATTCAGGTTGGACCCATATTGGAAACTCCTACCAGACCATACTGGGATATCATACAAAAAAAGGAACCTGCTATCCCAAGTCACTTTATCGACCAAAATATAAGTGTCGAACTATATGACGCGAGGCAGAAAATGTCATCGAATCAAGTGTTGGAGCGAAATTTACTTGCTCACCGAAGAGCTGTACGGCAGGAGGAGGGGATTCGGACCGCTCTATCGGGTGGTATAATTGTTAATGTACTGTATCTATTTATTTTCCATATCCTTTACTTCTATTTCAGGCGTACATTAGCTAAAAGCTAGACTCTACTTTGCATCTCTTTTCTAAAAGAGATGTTTTGACTAAGAGATTTTTTTTATTAGCGTAGGGTGTTTATGAAGATTTTTCCATATCTCATTCGATTATCACTTCTGCTATTATTTTCAGCGATAAGTTCAAGTGTATGCATTGGTGTTGATTATGCTCAAGGTGAACAGGCATTTGTTTCTGGAAAGTCAACTATCGACTTTTTTGAAGATGTTGATGAGAAAAGCTTTTATCAGCAGAAGAGAATCTATGGAATGAAGAATGAGCTTAATAACTATTCAGAAAAACTTCATAATTTAAAAGAAAGATTTGATCGGATTTTTTACGGGCTTTCCTCAGATGGAAGATTTAGCACTCCTTTTGATACATCAAGTCAACCTCAGCGCCCAATTCAAGAACCCATTGCTCCGTCAAGTTTATCCTTTCCACCAGTGTCAACTTCGCCCGGACCTGTTAGTGAAAATAACCTATCTCCTGATGAACTTAACATTGATGAAGAAGTTAATGCTACACCACCACAAAACCAGCTTGCCTTTAATGTTGAATCACCAGGCGAATTCACGCAAAACGATATGATTGTCAGTACCTTTGACCCTGAACTCAGTTCAAAAGGTGGCTACTATTTAATTCTAAGTCCTGGCATTGCTTTTCCGTACGAAAAGCATAACAGTTCAAAATCTTTTAGAAAGTATGATCCGGGGTTTTCAGTCTCGCTTACAAGTGGTTTAAAATCAGGAGGGTTTAAGATTGGTTTGGGGGGTATTTATAAAAGGCATACCTTTCATCATTCAGCGCAACTGCACTCTTCCTCGCTTAGGCTTGCTGGTGACAGTGAAACTTTTGCTGGATTTCTCGATCTAGGTTACACATTTACACTATCTTCAAAACTGGAGGCTAATATCGGAGCGGGGATTGGTTATTACCTTTCCATTATTGACGATAATGGTGACCGAAGCTCAAGGAAAGATCATGATATCTACCTAACCTTATCTACGGGCTTGGCATGGCGTTTCAGTGAGTATTTCTCAACGCAAATGAATTACCGTTATTTTCATGAAGATGAAGTTCCCGCTCATTTGATTGAATTAGGTTTGAATTTTGACCTATAATTATTCTTAATGATTGAACCCACACGGGACGACGAAAGTAGTCCGTTTTCACTAGGGTTATTGGCCAAGCTCATTCTTTTTCCACTTGGAGTTTTTTATCGTATTTGGCTATATTCAATTAGATTCAATTTTGTCTGTAAAGGTGCCAATGACGAAATCAAATCATTGAAAGAACCCGTTATTATCACTCTATGGCACAACCGATTGTTTCTTGCTGGAGAATGGCAACGGAGATTTAGGAAAAAAAGAAAATGCTTCGGTTTAATCAGTGGAAGCAAAGACGGTGCTTGGTTGGAGGCTTTTTATTCATGGTCAGGCATTTTTGCCGTTCGAGGTTCGAGCAACCGCGGTGGCTCAAAGGCTATTCGTGCATTGGTTAGAAAGTTAAAAGCCGGTCATGATATTGGTATTACCCCGGATGGGTCTCAAGGGCCTCAATACAGTGCCAAACCCGGTGGTCTATTAGTTGCAAAAGTTGCAAATTCACCTATGCTGTTACTCTCTTTTGAGTACGGAAGACACTTCAAACTAAAGTCCTGGGATCGATTTGTAATTCCATTTCCATTTTCACGGGTTTTAGTGCGAACAAAAGTATTTCGAGTCGAAGAAAAACTGAAAGAACATTCCATTGTTGAAGTTACTGATAATCTTAATAGCGAACTAATGAAACTTACCTTTGATTAAAATATTTCATTATGAATAATAAAATTTCAAAATTACAATCACTCGTTAATTCATGAGTTTAGTTCTCCAAACCCATAGATTATCAAAAATCTTTGGTGCCGTGAATGCAGTTAGTAATTTGAGTATTGGTCTCAATAAAAGTTCAATTACGGCGATTCTGGGTGGAAATGGGGCTGGAAAAACTACTACATTATCCATGTTGCTCGGCTTACTTTTGCCAAGCTCTGGTCGAATCGAAATATTTGGTAAGGATTTTATCAGTAATCGATACCCAGCGCTTAGCAGAATGAACTTTTCATCTCCATATGTCGATCTTCCGCAACGGCTAACAGTACGGGAAAATTTATTGGTTTACGCAAAGCTATATGGATTGAGGCAACCCAGTGCTTCAGTAGATAATATGCTGCAAACATTTCAACTTGAGGAATTTGCTGATCGAAGACTGCGGAAATTGTCTGCCGGCCAGAAAACACGGGTTTCATTAGCTAAAGCATTGA
>JABGWZ010000155.1 GCA_018675995.1 Opitutia bacterium
ACCAAAGAGAAGAAGGACTAATGGATGGCCGTATTTTTCACCGACTACTTTGGGTTCGAGGATGCCAAAGAGTGGAAGAAGGGCGAGAGGAAGGAGTGAAGCGATCGGAATGGGGACAGCTTCAAATATCCACCAGAGTGCCGTCCAAATCGCGACCCCCAGTGTAACGACTGCCTTGGTTTCCATTTCACCAAAGTAATGAAAAATCCAACATATTAGAATTGTAAGTACCGGGGAGGCCCAAAGCATAGAATTACTTCCTTTCAAATCCTCTGAATCTGATAAATTTTTCTCCTTATTGGACATTTCAATCTTATTAAAACAAATCACTATTTAGATTCCGATTTTATTTTACGCATAAATCGAAGTGGTCAAGGATGGGAACATGAAGTTTGTCATTTTACTTTCTTTGTTCCTGAGTCTACTTTTTTCAATAATTGCCAAAACTTCTCCCAATGTGATTGTCGTGTTGGTTGATGATATGGGGTATTCGGATCTTGGATCTTTTGGTGGAGAAGTCAGAACTCCTCATTTGGATCGTTTAGCAGAGAATGGCTTACGATTTACTCAAAACTACAATTCCGCTCGTTGCTGTCCATCCCGTGCATCTCTGCTCACAGGCCTTTATTCTCACCAAGCAGGAATTGCTAATTTTACGGGTCGAGACTCCACGGATCGTTTGGGTCCCGCTTATCTCGGCAAACTGAATAAGCAATGCATGACCTTGGCTGAGGTTCTGCAAGGAGTGGGGTACTCGACCTACGGTGTGGGTAAATGGCATGTTGGGCATGAGGAACTGCCCACAGACCGGGGGTTTGATGAGTACTATGGATATGTTCGCGGGCATAGCACCAGTCAGTGGAAAGCAGGTAATTACAAAAGATTACCGGAAGGTCGGAAAGAGGAACTTAAGTATAAGGACGATGGGTTCTATGCAACCGATGCCTTCAATGATTATGCAATCGAGTTTCTCAAACAAGCTAAGAAAAAAGGAGACCCCTTCTTTCTTTATCTCGCTCATTCCTCACCCCATTTTCCTTTGGAGGCACCAGCTGAGACGAGGGACTCTTACCTAAAGACCTATCGCAAGGGTTGGGACAAACTTCGAAAAGAACGTTTTGAAAAACAAAAACGAATGGGCCTGGTAACTGATTCGTGGAAATTTACTGATCTTTCGGATGTACCTGTTGACCGCGATGACATTGCTAATCAGTATGCTGGAAAACCAAACCCTAACTGGAAGGATGTTCCTCAAAACCGTCAGGAAGACCTAGTTTATCGAATGGCTACTTTTGCCGCAATGATCGACCATGTGGATCAGGGGATTGGAAAAATCCTTTCTCTTCTGGAAAAGGGTGGAGATCTTGAGAATACCCTTATTCTTTTTACCAGCGATAATGGAGCCTGTTACGAGTGGGGGCCCTTTGGTTTCGATCAAAGTAGTCGGAAGGGTTTCACTAAGCTGCATGAAGGCAAAGATCTTCAGAATGTTGGTGGGCCGGGAACTTATCATTCAGTGGGGAGTGCTTGGTCCTGCTTGAGTAATACTCCATTGCGTATGTATAAGCATTTTAACCATGAGGGTGGAAATTGTAGCCCACTCATCGCTTTCTGGCCTCAGGGTATCAATAAGGCAAATCGATGGGTACGATCTCCTGTTCATTTAATCGACATCATGCCCACTTTACTTGATGTGTCGGGGGCTAAATATCCAAAGGAATTCAATAATGAGAAGCTCACTCCTATTGAAGGCATGAGTTTATCTCCTCACTTTAAGGGAATTTTGAAATCTAAAGAACGGGTACTCTGTTTCGACCATTTTGATTCCAGTGCCATTCGTAAAGGGGGTTGGAAATTAGTCCGCGGGAATAATCGATATAAAAATCGGACTTGGGAATTATATAATCTGGATGAAGATCGCTGCGAGACAAACAATCTAATAGAGGCTAACCCAGGCAAGGCCAAAGAATTGGAAGCCGAATGGTTGGCCTGGGCCAAGAGGGTAAAGGTGAATCCCTACTACTTACATAAACAAGTCAATCCGGTTCAAGTGATAAACAAACTTAAGCGGGACGCTCAGGGGTTTTATCTGCTTAAACATGGAGATCAGGTGCCCCGGGAGTACGCACCAATCTTTTCACAAAAATCGATAGAGGTTAAACTTTTAGTCACCAGGGGAAAACAAAGGAATGGTGTATTAATTTCTCATGGCGGAAGTCGTTCTGGGTATTCCCTTTACTTAAAGGACGGAATACCTCTTTTTTCCTGTCGTTTGGATGGGGTGTTATATACTTATCGGGCTACCCAAATACTTCCTGAAAATCGGATCTCTTTATCATTGATAGTCAATCGCGCAGGACAGGTTTCTCTCAATTCTGAAGACGAGATTCTAATCGAAGGAAAGTTACCAAGTTTATTAAAAAATCATCCTCAGGATCCGCTCGAAATTGGAAATGATTCGCTTTCAACCGTAGGAGATTATCATATAAACCCTCGCTTTAAGGGATTTATTCATCAAGCTAAACTAAAACTTAAGTAATTCCTTTCCTATAAATAATGAAATCTAGATTATCTTTACTACTCGCTTTCGCACTTCCATTTTTTTCCTTTGCTAAGAATGAAACGAGTACCCCGAATTTTGGGAAACAGGTAAGTCAAAGTGGAATTAAACACTCATTTCTTATCTGTGGAAATAGAACAGTTCTGCTGAATGAGAATTCAGAAATTATTTGGCAAACCGAGGGTTATGGTCGCGATGGTTTCGTTCTTCCCAATGGGCACATTTTAGTTTCAGTCGGAAATGTTGCCAAAGAAATTACCCGAGAAGGAGAAATTGTATGGAGCTATAAACTGAGTAAGGGAAATAAGGAACTTGGTTCATGTGTTCGGCTTCAAAACGGAAATACATTGGTTGTAGAACGCGGGGTTAGACCACAATTGCTTGAGGTAAGCAAGACGGGTTCAATCGCAATAACGGTTCCGCTCAAGCCAGAAACCACAAATGCTCATATGCAAACGAGGATGGCTCGAAAGTTAGCCAATGGTAATTACATTGTACCCCATCTCCTAGCCTTCGCGGTTAAGGAATATAAGCCAGATGGAACGGTAGTGCGAACGATCAAAACGGACCTGCCTGAACTAGGTGGCCGAAAGGAAAGAAATTGGCCTTTTACCGCAATTGAAGTGAAGAGGAGGAACCTGTTGGTAAATCTAACCAATGGTAACAAAACAGTTGAGCTTGATCATGATGGAAAAGTTGTATGGCGGGTGGACAATTCCCATGTCAATGGAAGATTAGCCGATCCATGTGGCGGACAAAGATTAAGGAATGGAAATACCGTTATCTGCAGCTATGGTCAGAAAAAAGGCGATATGCCCAAAATCTTCGAAGTTACCAAAGATAAGGAAGTTGTA
>JABGWZ010000139.1 GCA_018675995.1 Opitutia bacterium
ATCGCCGACCCCACATTGGCCCATGCAAGCCCATACATCCCGTAATATTGCATCAAAATGATGCTTAGAATCACATTCACCGAAAAACTCAGAACTGCTGCATCTAACGGAGTTTTCATTTCTTTTTTCGAATGAAATGCTTTGACCAAATATGCGGCAAGCGCATAAAATGGCAGTGCTAAGCAAGAAATTAAAAGTACTTGGGATGCAAGCTCCACATCACTACTTCCGAATTTACCCCACTGAAAAAGTACGCTGAGAATAAGCTGTGCAAGCATCGCGAGGCCAACGGCAGCAGGTAAAATAATTGCCAGTGTTAAACGAAAGCCCCGGGCAAAGTGCTGTTTAAAGTTAGCATCATCACCGGAGGCAAATGCCCGAGAAAGCTCGGGGAAAAAAACAGTTGAAATCGAGATTGCAAATACCCCGAGCGGAAGTTCGATCAGCCGGGCGGAAAGAAAAAGGTAAGATAGAGCACCTTCGTCATCCAAAGAATAAGCAAGTAACCGTGAGACCATTATATTAATCTGCCCAACAGCAGCACCAAAAAAGCCGACAAAAAATAATTCTTTTATTTTTTCTGTACCGACTGAGGATGAGACATCAAATTTCCACTTCCAGGAGTTTTCCATCCGAAGCTGAATCCATGGCCAGGCCATCTGGAAGAGACCTCCGATCAAAACTGCTATGCAAAGAGCGATTGCCAGTTCAAAATCTCTCCAACCAAAATGAAAATAAAAAATCAAAAGGCAACTGATCATGAAAAAATTTAAGATAATCGGAGAAAAGGCACCTGCAAAAAACTTACCATGTACCTGCAAAGCACCAACCATAATAGCAGAGACACAAATGAATAAAACATAAGGAAAAATAATTGAATTCAAAAGAAGTCCATTAGCCCACTTGAGCTCAAGATTCATTTGGTACTCAGAAGCAAGACCAGAAAAAATACAAATTGCCAGAGACAGAAAAATTAAAAAAATCAACAGTCTACTTAAAACTTGGTTTAATACTGTATGGGCTTTTTCTAAAGAATGTTTTTTTTCAGTTTCAGAATAAACGGGTATAAAAGCTGAACTCAGGGTTCCTTCTCCCAACATACGTCGAAAAAGATTGGGTATCGTAAAAGCTAGAATAAAAGCGCTGCCAACAGCAGAAACTCCAAAGCAGGTAAAAAAAAGCACATCCCGGACAAGGCCGAGTAAGCGAGACATTATTGTCAAGATACTGACAACAGAAATTTTTTTTACCACACTCGACATGGAAAGAGTCTCTAACTACCCATGATCGTAAAGCCGTTCAAAGCAATAAAACTAATTTCCTTTATTGATCTCAAACAATAAAGCTTTTGCCTCGTTTTCCGGGTCTTCATGGCTCTGTTCCTTAGCAAGTTTGATTGTAACATCCAAAGGTTCGCGGGCAAATTCTTCCTGCCCATTGGCAATATAAGCTTTTGCAAGAAAAAGATAGGCCATCATCCAGTCAGCTCTCCCTTGAACGCACTCCTTTAAGTGAGGGATAGCTTGGTTATACTTACCCTCTTCAAAAAATGCCTGAGCAAGACTGAACCTATTGAGTAAGCTACCTTTATTATCTTCCAGCTTTTTTAAAAAAAGGGAAATTCGCTCAGACATAGTTGAAACGAATACTAGGAAATACTAATACAAACAGCAGTGGAGTTGTCAGTTCCACCATTCTGGTTTGCAAGGTCTACGAGAGCATGAACCATTTCCTTTGGACCCATCGTTGATACCATGCGCTCAATCTCTTCGCGGGAAACCATATTGGTGACTCCATCAGAGCAAATCAAAAGAGAATTCCCTGGGGCAGCTTTAATTCCACCAATGTCGACATCAAAATCAATATCCTGCCCCATGCAACGGGTTAGGGTATGCATGTAATGCTCGGGCATATCAATCGCGGCATCCGGTCCATGCTTATCTATTAACTCATCCCCCAATGTGTGGCATTTGGAAATTTTCTTCAAAGTGTTTCCATCAAAAGAGAAAATTGAAGAATCACCAACATGAACATAAGTAAAATAATCTTCAATAAGTCGCAATCCAGAAAAAGTACAACCTATGCCGTTTTCTCCACCCACTACCTGACCACAATCAACAATATTTTTATGAATGGAGTGGGCAAGGCTACGAAGTTCCTCTTCCGATACATAATCACTTGGAAGACGAATCGAAGACTTAAAAAATTGAACAGCTAATTTACTTGCCAATGCACCAAATGGTAATCCGCCCACGCCGTCAGCCACGGCATATATGCCGCACACATCATCAACAAGAAAGGAATCTTCGTTTTTTTCACGAACGAATCCCACATCACTGTGTCCATGTGAGGTAATTAACATAAATTATTGGGTAGAATTAAACTTATACAACTTTTGGGAATGAAACGTCATAATCAATAAAATATTTATAAAGTTCAAGTACTTTTAAAATCTTCAGAAAGATTTGGCATCAATTCACTTGAGCTAATGATATCGTAGTCCTTTTTGGGGAACTCCCGAATGAAGTCCTTACCATATCCTTTCTTTAATATCCTCGAATCCATAATAATTAACTCTCCCACATCATTTTTGGAACGGATTAAGCGCCCCATGCCCTGGCGGAAACGAATAACTGCTGACGGAAGGGTGAGTTCCATGAAAGAACTTTTTCCCTCCTTGACCAGAAGTTCGGACTTTGCCTCTAATACTGGGTGGCTCGGATTCTCAAATGGCAATCTGGTTATAATAACTTGGGAAAGGCAGGGTCCCTTGGCGTCAAATCCTTTCCAAAAACTTTCTGCCCCCAGTAGTAGAACATCTTGTTCCTCGATCATTTTTTGCCTTAATTCAGAACGCGACAAGCCCTCTCCCTGGGCATAAACCGACCGACCAAGCTTTTGCCAGCGGGGCATGAGGTTTTGGTAGCAATACCTAAGGTCAGAATAATTTGTAAAGAGAACTAAAGTGCCACCTTCAATGCTTGATGCACAGGAATGTAGCATTTCAACCATAAAATCAAGATAAGGAATACGGTTACTTGACATTGGGTCGGGGCAATCGCTTATCACCTTGATCTGAAGATTTGATTCATAATCAAAAGGAGAATTCACAATCCCCTCCTCAAAATCATCAACTCCCACAGTGGACCGAAAAGCATGAGCACTCCCTTTCCTCGTAAGGGTAGCACTCGTCATGAACACCGGAACATCTCTATTAAAAAGCTGCTCTTTTAATACTGGAGCAATCTCCAAGGGTGCACTACGAAGATGTATTATTTGATTCTGCTTCCCTGTTCTTTCGAGCCAATAAACTGAGTTCTCATCTTTTAATTCTAAAATTTCAGACAAACCATTTAAATAGCCCTGCATTCTTCGAGCCTGGTCTTTTACCTCTATTTTCAACGATTCGTCATCGATCAACTCACCCAATTCAATTAAGCACCGACACAACCTGCTTAAAGGAGGAAATATTTCCATAGGCAATGATCCTTTTTCCAACAATCGAATGCGATCTTTTTTGCCTAGAGTTTTGACATGCAGGTATTGAAAGAAATCCGCTATCGCTAAATCAGCGTTTTCGACGGCCTCAAAATCAATTGCCCTTCCTACACGATGAATCAAGCCCTTCCTCTTTTTTGGATTATATATCCTTCGCACACTCATTTCCAACGCCCAGGAACTAATGGCAATACCAAGGTGATCTCCAGCAACTTCTGGCATCTCATGAGCTTCATCAAAAACAATAAAGTCATCCGAAAACATTACTCCTCCTTTATCATCTGGTGGACCAAACCCCGCTCCCATTAGAGAGAATAGCAGGCTATGATTGACAATCACCAAATTAGATTCCTCCACTTCACTCCGCGCACGCCGATAAAAACAACTTTCAGGTTTACATTTTTTGGATGAGCAAAGAGATGAGTCAGCACTCACAGCATCCCAAACTGCCCCCATGGGCAAAGGCGACAACTCCTGCCGAATGCCCTCTACCGCTTTGCTCGAAGCCCATTTTGCGATCCTCTCCAATTCTCTACGCTGCTTCCCCTCAAATAGTTCGCCCTGTCCGTTTAGGGCACGACGCAAACGGTTGGTGCACAAATAATTAGCCCTTCCCACCAGCAACGCACAACGAAACCCTTGAAAATTATACAGTTCAGGAACGGTCTCAAAAAGAGTACGAGCAGAGGGGATATCCTTATTCAAAAGTTGTTCCTGTAAACTGATAGTATTTGTCGCAACCACACATGGTCTTTTGGTTGTCATCGCAAATAAAACAGATGGAATTAAATAAGCTAGGCTCTTCCCCACCCCGGTGCCAGCTTCAAACAACAGGTGCCTATTATCTGATAATGACCGCACCATAGCATTTGCCATCTCATGTTGCTCTGGGCGATATTCAAATTCGAGAACTTTTTCCAAAGATCCACCCTCCTTAAAAATAGAGTCAACCGAAGATAGAAGGTCAAATATACCATCAGTCTCTTGGTCATCGGCAAAACGAATCATGGGAAAGACAGTTTACTAGGTTAAAGTCTTTACCTAGACGGGTCGAACAAAAGGGTTATCCCTTCGCTCGTCACCAACTGTTGTATCAGGACCGTGACCAGAAAGAAGTTTAGTCTCCTCAGGGAGAGTGTAGATACAAGTCTGAATTGATTTCTCTAATGCTTCAAAATTACCACCCGGTAAATCAGCTCGCCCAATACTTCCTGCAAAAATAACATCACCGACAAAGCAGATTGCCTCTTCCTTAATCCAAAAAATTACATTACCAGGACAATGACCAGGGCAATGATTCACCACCACTTCTTTTCCAAATAGATCTAAACTGTCTCCTGCCTCGACCCACTTTGTTATAGTCACAGGTTTGAAATCCATTCCTGGCATCGCAAATGCAGACATCACAGCCGGTTGCTCAAAAAGGGTTTTGTCATCACGGTGTCCGATTACAACGGTATCGTCACCTACTAAATCGGCGGCTCCTGCCATGTGATCCCAATGGCCATGCGTAAGCCATATTTCTCTTAAAACAAGGGATTCTTTTTCCAAAAGAGGTTTGATTGTTTCGCTACAATTAGGAGGTGCATCAATTAACACGGCATCACCTCCACCGCATTTCCAAACTAAATATGCATTGGTCCCAATTGGGCCAAGTTCTAATTTTTCGATCCGAAGTGAACTCATTAAATCACTCAATCGAATCAAAGACTGCATTCCAAGCAAATTTAAAAAATTAAAAAAGTAAAAAAAATAATTATTAAAATTATTAATTATATAAATGAATTTTTTAAATAATAGTTGACAGTATATAAATTAATAAGCCTTAATAGCTACGGTGATGTTAAGGATGGTGGTAGCTTTTGAATTTTTCCGGTTTACCGGTTCATGGCTCCCTTGGCACATAATTATAAAAAAGGGGATATTATGAAAGATGTAATTTCACAGGTACATGAATGGATAAAACTCGTCTCTCAAGTTGGCATAGGGCTCATTGCACTGGGAGTGGTCGTGGAAATAGTGTTTGGCAAGGGTGCTATCTTTGGCGCAAGTGTGATTAATAACTTATCACAAATAGTAAATGATATAGGTGGAGAAAATGGTTTCGTTGGACTGATCGCCATTTTGATCATTTTAGCAATTTTCCAGAGAAATAAGTAACTCTGTTATCTGTTTCTCAAATCTACTGAACCAAAAACCTAAACGTGGGGGAAAATAAAATGGAAAGTGTAGCAAAAAAACTGAAGGATACGATCGGCGGTCTCACCGAGATACTCATTGTGGCAATTGGGTTACTCGTTGTCGTGCAAGTCGTGTTTGGTGCAGGTGGTGAGAATGGGAGTATCGATATAATCGGAAACATTACTGGAGTGGTGGACTCCTTTATTGGTAATGGGGCCAGTCTTGCCAGTCTAGTTGCCCTGCTGATCGTTATGGCAGTGCTAGGAAAAAAAGACTAAGATAAGAAATATAGATTTAATAAAAAAGGGGCGTTCTGCGCCCCTTTTTTTATTTTAGGATTTTAACTTTCTTTTTTTGTCAACCTAAGTTAAAAACCTACACATGAAAAGTTCATATGAATTAGCAATGGAGAGAATGGGTGGAGGTGACTCGTCACTTACCGACGGTCAAAAAAAAGAAATCGCCACAATTGAAGCAAAGTACAAAGCAAAAATTGCAGAGAAAAAAATCTTCCTAGAAAAAAGTATTTCAGATGCCCTCGCTCAAGGAAAAGAAGAGGAAGCAGGGATGGTTCGGAAACAAGTATCCGACGAGATTTCTAGCTTAGAGGCAAAAGCGGAACGGGAAAAAGAAAACATTCACGAACAAAAATAACCGATTTCTAATCTCGATTTAATTACCAATTAATTTCGCCTTACGATAGGAAAGAATGTAAATCATCGCCAAGGGGATTCCGTAGTCACCCCATCTCTCAATCCATTCGAATATATTAACTATCCCCATTCCTGAAACAGTGTCCGCTGGTACATAAAGGAATTCAGTAAAAAGTTTCCACACCAAGGCCAAGAAAATAATTGGGCGAACAGGAACTATGAAAATCAAAAACCCCAAGGCAAACTCAGCATATCCGACTTGGGTGATAAAAGCGACATCAGCATTCACACCGATCGAGTGCCAATGATCAATTAACATCTTCTTTTCCACCGCAAACCCAAAACCACCATGGCCAATAAGAAGAAGGGCAAGGCAGGCCTTGCATAGAAAAAAGACCGTATCAATTGTGGAATCTTTTATAATCGGCTCCCTGTAAGGAGTAAGTAAATCTTTGCGGGTCAGTGCAAACGCACCGCCCATAACTAAGAGAATAAAAGGAGGGCCCCAGTTTCCCGCACGCTCCCAAAACTCCCAGGTCTGCATCTTGGCCACCCGAATGGAATCAGTCGCCAATTGAACAATCCATTCTCCATCCACTTGAACTTTCTCTAGATTACCGGCAAGCGGGCGTAAAATAGCAGTCCATAAAGCCCAAAGAAACATCCATATTAAAATCGTTCGGTTTGGCTTCCTCAACAGAATGATCGCCATTAAAATATCGAACAGTCCAATTAAAGGCTGCAACTTCCAGGCAATCTCAGGCTCGATTCCCTGGGATGCAAAGAAAGGAAGCCAACCTGATTTTGTAATCAAACCCCATGTTCCGTGACCAATAAAGCACAAAGCAGCTGTGATTCGTAAAGTCCAATGCAATTGCTTTTGCAAAATTGCTTTGTCGCCTGAATGCTGACTAAGCAACCCATGAGAGAAGAATTCGGAAAATTTCATAAAATCAATCTTTTACTCACATAACTTAGCTAAGTAAAGGGTATTGCTCAATGGAAGTTGACTCAATAATCACATCCCCCTTTTTTCTACTTATGCAAAACAATAAAGCCATTTCGATAGCGAAGTTATTATCACTTCATCTTATTGTGTTTATCCAACCGCTCCAATCCTTTGGCCAATTGAACGAAGAATCCTGCACCAAACTCAAAAGTTTCGGTAAATTCTATGAAAACCCGAATTCATCGGGTTTGCAGAGTGCAAAGCTTTTTCTTTCCTACCAACACCAGGTTGCCAGCATCAACGGAAAGGATGCGTCAGGAAAAAAGTTTGAGGATAAATTCGAAGAGTTCCGCAGGTTCTGGATGGGCTTTAGTGGGAATTTTAGTGACTACTGTAAATTTAAGGTGGTCAGTCAATTATCCAACGACCGGCACAATTACCCAGTCAGCTCCGGTGGACCTTACCGCCAATGGGGCCACGAAACATTTCGGGCGGCAAATATAACCTTCAATGCGGGTAAATTTTGGGATTTCGAGGAAGTGGACGCAATGGAAATTGGCTATGGGCGCAGGACAGGCAGAATGGCTGATGAATGGCAACGATCCTCCACACTAATTAACTGCCTAGAACGATCTTCCTTTTCCAATAAACTCTGGCTTTATGACAAAGAAAAAGGAAATCCATTAGCCGCGTGGATTAAATGGAAAACAGGAAACCATACCTTTGATACTGCAATTTTTTCCGGTACTTACGATGATTATATAGGAGGTTGGAGCGACAGCAAAGTTTACTACGCCTCATGGCTTGGCGATTTCTCGGAGGTCAGTCCTTACGAATTGCATGAGTATTGGCTATCATATTACAAACAGGACGGGGGGATCGAGCAGGACAGGTTGGCTGGAGGAAACGAATGGGCAGTATCATTTGTAAACCGACTTGGAAACGGGCCATGGTCGCTGCATTCAACCCTTGCATTCGGAGATAACGGAGACCAGGTAAACCTCAACCGAGAAGGAAGTTTTGGTGGGCTCGTACTCATGCCGATGTATTGGTTAAAAGAAAACAAACTCAAACTTGTCGTACGATACCTCTTTCAGGAGGCAGACGAAAGTCAGGGACTGAAACTCAATAGTAGATATGTCCCTTTGGCTGATACTAGAGACAATTCTATTGACCTGAATAGCGGACGCGGTGATCAACACCAATCATTTTACCTCGGACTCAACTACTACCTTTGCGGAGAAAATCTAAAATTGGTTAGCGGCATCCAGCACGACGACCTGAGTGCAAGTGGTTCCACTCAGTACCGCGGGTGGACCATAGGCTCGAGCATAAGAGTTTGGTTTTAAAACTTATATTAAAACTGGATTCACTTACAACTTCCTTGTCCCTATTACAATAAGGCTAGAATTTTATAATGGTTCTCTCGCCTATTCCCAAGCTATAGTAAGTTGATAATGAAATCTCATGAAGTACTCAAACAATCCGTAGAAGATGTCGGTGTAAAAACAATCGCCTCTGACCTTGGCGTATCCCCCTCTCTTCTATACAAATGGTGCCAACCAGGGGACGAACCAACCGACAGTGGAGCGACCAATCCCCTAGACCGCCTCGCTAAGATTTTCGAGGCTACCGGAGACGAACAAATTGTCTCATGGCTTTGTCAAAAAGCGGACGGTTTTTATTGCCCAAATCCATCAGTAAACGAAAACCCGACCAAAGACCTTTTTGCTCATACACAAAAATTAGTCCAAGAATTTTCTGACCTGCTACAAGTTGTTTCCCAAAGCAACAAGGATGACAGTCAGATTTGTGAAGAGGATAGCAAAAAGATAAGGAAAGAATGGGAAGAGCTAAAGGGAGTGGGAGAATCTTTTGTACATGCCTGTGAAAAAGGGTTTTTCTGAATTTAATACTCAATAACCCAGCAGTTATTTTGAGAGAAATAGGTTGCTTCCTCAACCGCAACCCACCTTTCCGTGTAGCGCTCCCCCCATGAGTCCGTGAATGCAATTTCCCCTGTTTTTTTATTATAGCCATGAATAATACAAATATGCCTAGCCTCTGAAATATGAGGTTTGGGATAATCTTTAATTTCTTTGGCTGCTTTTTGAATTACCTTTCTCCAGCTAACCGCATCCACACCCATTCGTGCTTTGGTTCTTTGATTGGCAATTTGGTTAAATTGATCGGTTGAATGCAAACCCCATAAAACTGGGATACCCGAATCTATGAAGCGAATTAGTTCCTTAATGGATGGGTGCCCTTTTAAAGGCTTGAAAGTTCGTCCAGCAGACCAAACCTCCTTTTGCACAGACTCGACAAGAGTAGGTGTATGAGTACCGCCACCCAAGCCCGTACTCCCTACCATAGCCAACAGATACATATCCGCAGGCACTTCCATATACCTCATGCATCGCTCGAAAGTGGCCGGCACGCAGTAACCTTTGGGTCCCTGATCAACCATTGGAATATTACCGATTACCACATCCCCATTTCCCCGCTTCTCAACATTCGCGCGATGGACTCTTCGAATATGCATATCTGCTACCTTTTTGGCTTTCCCTCGAGCATTTGCATGCTCAATTGTCTCCACCGACAAACTGACGAAATCTCCTGCTGCAACCGATAATAAAAAACTATGACCCGACCAGTCCCAGCGGGAAACCTTTCGCTTTGCTGAACCCTGCCCATAATTTTGTCTTCTTGCCTTACCAAGCAAGGACTCCATTTTTTTTATTATCAAATCCTCATCCCGCTCAATCCATGACTCCAGGACTTTCGGATCCTTAGTCACTTCTCCCTCTTTAAAATGCTCTTCACCAGCACCAACCGAAGCAAAGCAGTCACCCTTGTTGGCAAAAACCAGAGATGCACTTGTTATTGCAGATCTTCCCCCATACAGGGCTGCTGAATAAGGTCGAACGGATGCAAACTTGTAAGAAGAAGGAGCATACAGACGAAAACTTTGCGAATTCTCTGTAAAAGATTCTCTTGGCCAACGCAAACGAGATGCAACCGAACTTGGATCATCATCCCAAAGAGAATAGTCAGCGAATAAGGGATTTCCTAAAATCTTATTCACCTCCTCAAAGGAAATCTCGGGGGCACTATCATTAACTGGTACAAGCTCACTTTCTTTTTCAGCACTATTAAAATTCAAAACTTTATCTGTGCTCGCCTGATCAAAAATACTTATTGAGACCTGAAAAAATACTCCATCTGACCTTCTCATGTAAACTTTTTCACCCTCAACCTTAATGATAATTGCCTCAATGCTTACCCCTGAACTGCTTGTTAATCTCTGCATTTCCTGACCGAAAGAAAAAGCACATAATAGACTAAATAAAATGATTAGCCGAATTTTTGAAAAGGTGTTCATATAGAATCATAAAATGGTTTAGGTTTTAAAAACAAGATTTTTTTGAACCCAAATTAGAAAGAGGTTTGCAGATAATCAAGGAAGTCATTAATTTTAGCTTTTTTTTTAATCCAGTTCGCTCATGTCTTCTGCATCCAAAATTATATACACCCAAACGGACGAGGCTCCCGCCCTTGCCACTTATTCGCTCCTGCCTATTCTTCGTGCATTCACCTCTACGAGCGGAATAAATTTTGAATCGAAAGACATCTCCCTTGCCGCTCGTATCCTCGCTCATTTCCCTGAGTTCCTCCCCGAAAACCAAAGGGTTGCCGATGCATTATCCGAGCTTGGCGAACTCGCAAATACTCCTGAGGCAAATATAATCAAACTTCCGAACATTAGTGCCTCAATCCCCCAACTCAAAGAGGCGGTGAAAGAACTACAGGAAAAGGGATACCCGATTCCGGACTTTCCCGATGAGCCTGAAACAGATGAGGAACAATCAATACGAGCATCCTACGCCAAGGTTTTAGGCTCGGCAGTAAACCCAGTGCTTAGGGAAGGCAACTCCGATCGCCGGGTTGCCAAGCCGGTAAAGGAATATGCCCAAAAGAACCCACACTCCATGGGCGAGTGGAAATCAGATTCCAAATCCCATGTCGCACACATGCAATCTGGCGACTTCTACGGAAGCGAAAAATCCACAATTATTGACAAGGACCGATCCGTTTCCATTGAATTTATAGATGCAACCGGAGACAAAAAAGTACTTAAAGAAAACTTGTTTTTATTAGAGGGTGAAGTGATCGATGCCTCGGTCATGAACCGGGCCTCACTCCGTTCTTTTCTCGCTGAGCAATTGGATGAAGCGAATGAACAAAATGTTCTTTTTTCATTGCACATGAAAGCTACCATGATGAAGGTTTCTGACCCAATTATATTTGGTCATTGTGTGGAAGCTTACCTGGGAAATCTTCTGGATGATTATGGAAATACGTTAAAAGATGGCGGTTTCAACCCAAACAATGGACTTTCCGACTTTTATCGAGTGTTCAACACTTTGGATACAGAAAAACAGGCCAGTATAAAATCGGTCCTTGATACTATTATCGAGCAACGCCCCCCTCTCGCCATGGTCAATTCCGACAAAGGAATAACCAACTTGCATGTCCCCAGCGATGTGATCATCGATGCATCAATGCCCGCAATGATTCGTACCTCCGGTCAGATGTGGGGACCGGACGGAAATCCAATAGACACCAAGGCAGTTATTCCAGACCGGAATTATGCCGGGGTCTATCAGGCAACTATTGATTTCTGCAAAGAAAATGGTGCTTTTGATGTAAAAACCATGGGAAATGTGGCCAATGTGGGATTGATGGCTAAAAAAGCAGAAGAGTACGGCTCGCATGACAAAACTTTTGAGATTGAAAAACCAGGCACGGTTCGGATAGTCGGAGAAACGGGGAATATTTTACTCTCTCATGAAGTGGAAACCGGAGATATCTGGCGCATGTGTCAGACCAAGAAAGTATCTATTATC
>JABGWZ010000283.1 GCA_018675995.1 Opitutia bacterium
AAAGGAGATAGTAAAAGTGTTAAACTAATACAAGAACGTAAGTTGAAGTATGATAATGGACCATAAACTTTATTCTCTGCCCAATTTCTTAAAGGTAAATTAAGAAAATATGATACATTGAGGGATTGACCGAGGTAGTATATCATAAGAGGCCAAACTGTAAATCCTAAGCATACGAAAAATAGCGTATACCAAAGTTCTCTGCTCCAGTCTATTTTTTTAATCATAATGTGATAGATCAACTTGCAAGTTATTGAGTTTTCATAATATTAAGTTACTCTAATAACCCAACTGAATTATGAAATTTATTACTTTGTTATTTTCTACCTCTATATGCCTAAGTAGTTTTTATTTATCAGCTGAAAAAAACTACCTGTCTGAAAAAATATATGATAGTTTAATACAGCCTATTTTTACGGCTAAGTGCGTAGAGTGCCATGGGGCTAATAAAAGTAAAGGAAAGCTCAAATTACACACGAAAAATGACTTTCTTAAAGGCGGGAGCGGTGCTGGTTCAGAAATAATTGTCAAAGGAAGTGCAGATGACAGCGAACTGATTTATCGAATAACACTACCAACAGATAATGATGAAGCTATGCCTCCAATGGAGGATAAGGAACATTACAACCCTATTACTACAGAGGAACTGATTGTAATGAAAGAATGGATTAAACTTGGGGCCTCATTTGATTTACTCGTCTCTGATTTAAATAAAGAATCTGTTAAATCAGCCATTCATGTTTTTAAAAACATGCCAAAAAAGATCATAAGTAAAAGTATCGCATTACAGCCAAAATTGCCTTCTGTTTCTAAAGCTGACCCGATCGCATTAGAAAAAATTAGAAAAGCTGGTATGCTAGTAATGCCTATTGCGCAGAACACAAATGCTATATATGTAAATGCATCCTATTCAGGGAAAGACTTTACGGACAGAAGTTTAAAATTGTTAGAACCTATCTCCAATCAACTACTTTGGATAAATTTAGCACGAACTGGAATTACAGACAAAGGCGTTGCTTCTCTATCAAATCATAAACTACTTACAAGGTTGCACTTGGAAAATACTGCAATATCGGATTCAGCAACTATTCACATCTCTAAACTTCAGAACTTGGAGTACTTGAATCTATACGGAACAAATCTCTCTGATGCTTCTTTTAAAAACCTTAAAAAATTAAAAAAACTAAAAAAAATATTCCTTTGGAAAACCAACATGACTAAAACCGGTGCAGAAGATTTTAAAAAACATTTTGTTAATGTGAGCATCCATGATTCTCTTACTGCTCAAAAAAATTCCATGCAAAATTCATTTAATAATCTTGTATATCGGGAGCAGGAAAAAATAAAGAAATTAGAAACAATTACTAAGAAGTTAGCCCTTGAAACAAGTGATAAGCAAAATATTAACGAATCCTGCCCAGTTACTCAAAAGAAAGCTAATCCTAATATATTCTCATTATTTGAAGGAAGAAGAGTTGGTTTCTGCTGTGATAAGTGTAAATTGAAATTTGATAAAGATGGTGCGGTATTCAGAAACAAAATCGTTGGTTTTTCTGCCTCAGATGCTTACAAAAAAGCATACGATAATTTACGGAATGCTCAAAGTTCAATGGATCAATCCATTGAAAAAGCAAACAGCGAAATTCGGGCTGTATCTATTAAGTTAAAAAATATGGGGCCCGAAATTAATCTAGGCTGGCAAGAAAATGTGGTTTCAAATTAATTATTTTTATTCCATACCCAATAATTAAATTCACTTATGAGCAATGATTCAGATACAGAGGTAATTTCAATTTTTAAAGAAACTAACGCATTATTAACCGGGCATTTCATCTTAAGATCGGGTCTTCGTAGTGGGCATTTCTTTCAATGTGCACAAGTGTGTCAATATTTAGACAAAGTTACTAGGCTCGCACAATTACTTATTGAAAATTTACTTCTTCCAACTCCAAATTTAGTTGTATCTCCTGCGATGGGTGGTCTTGTTATTGGACAAGAAGTCGCAAGACAATTGAGCTGCCGATTCGTGTTTCTAGAAAAAATCGAAGATCGCCTGGAACTAAGAAGAAATTTCTCTCTAACTTCCTCTGATAATATTTTACTTGTTGAAGATGTTGTTACTAAAGGGGGGAGAGTAGCAGAAGCATTAGCTGTCTTAGGTGATTTCGAATCTAAAGTTATTGGAGTAACTTCCCTTGTGGACAGAAGTACTGGTAACATCGATTTCGGCGTACCGTTTCAACCATTAATGCGCTTAGAGTTTCCAACATATGAACCTAAAAATTTACCTGATGATTTGGTGGCAATCGAGCCAATTAAACCAGGCAGTTAATCTTAATTTCAGGGTACCCTGTAATTCAAGAAGCGATATTTATTTTTGTACCAAACATAGAATCTGTTGCTTCCTCTTTTAAGTTTTTCACCAACATCTTTTACATTATTTATTTGTTCGCCATTGATTTCAACTATAACGACTCCCTCTTTAAAGGTTTCGGCTTCCCCACTTGATTTTGTAACAATCACGCCTTTTGTTGTGGCAGGCACATCAAACTTGAAGCGATTTTCTCGAGTAAGAGGCTCAACTGATATCCCTGAAATAGACAGCGGAACCGACCGACCCATTAAATCCAATGTAACAAAAAGAGTAATTTTCTTTCCGTTCCTGATAATTTCTATTGGTACTCGGGTTCCAGGAGGAGTTTGAGATATAGCTAACCTAGACTGATTGATTGATTCCACCTTTCGATCGCCGACCTTTGATATTATATCCTTCGTTTTAAAACCAGCTAAATCCGCCGCACTACCTGGTACTATTTTCTCCACTATAGCTCCACCTAGGGTATTGGTTATTGATCCCAATTCTACTCCAAGAAAACCTCTTTGGATTCCTCCACGCTCAACCAAGTCGGTAAGTACTTTTTTAACCATATTAACTGGAATGGCTAGTCCGATTCCAATACTCGCACCGGTTTGTGAAATAATCGCTGTATTAATTCCAATTAACCTTCCTTTGGCATCCAATAGTGCTCCTCCAGAATTTCCTTGATTAATAGAAGCATCTGTTTGAATAAAATTCTCATAGGACCCTTCCTGTTCTAAGATACCCAACTCAGACCTTTGTGTTGCAGATATAATTCCCATCGTAACGGTCATTCCGATACCTAATGGGTTGCCAGCAGCAAATACAACATCTCCAACCTCAAGTAAGTCGCTATTAGCAAGCGATACATGAGGTAGTGGTTCGTTCGCGTTTATTTTAAGCACAGCAACATCTGTAGACCTGTCAAAACCAATAATTCTAGCTTCGTATTCTCTTTTATCAGATAATTGAATGGTAACTTCCTGCACAGGTTTACCAGTCCTTGGATCAGTAATTACATGTGCATTGGTTACAGTATGACCTTCAGGGCTAACAATTACGCCTGACCCAATTCCGGCCGGAACAAGTTCTTCTTTAACTTGGGCGTTGTTGAGCCCTGGCATTCCAAAATACCTTCTAAGAAACTCTTCCCTTGGATTTGAATATCCCGGGTAAAGCCTGCGAACAATTTGTTGGGTGGTAACAGCTACAACCGCGGGAGTGGCTTTTTTAAGCCCAAAAGAATAACTCGTAGGTGCTCTTCCTGTAGAACGATCTAATGAAGAATTATCAACCTTAAGGCTGAGCGTTTCATTCTGAGAATTTGAAAAGGAAACCAAAAAGAGGTAAAAAAAGAATAGTAAGTAAATTCTCATATTAGACAAAGCGTAAGGAAATTTACTTATTGTTTAATGTTATACAAACAGGAAACTAGGTTTTAAAATCCTTTTATTTGGAAAAGACTTGATATACTACTATCAGTGTTTGTACGGCGTATTGCCTCTCCTAAAAGCGGAGCGACACTCAATTTTTTAATTGGTAAATCCTCGATGTCCATATTCACCGTGTTAGTAGTAATAAGCTCGTCCAATATTCCTGCTCTTAGACGCTCCTTACCTGTACTATTTAAAACACCGTGACTTACAACTGCACTAACCTTTTTGGCCCCTCTTTCTTTTAATATTTTTGCCGCAGCGGTTAAAGTTCCGGCAGTTTCTGTCATATCATCAATAATGAGAATTTCCCGACCCTCCACTTCACCAACTAAGTTCATGGCTTCCACAGTACTAGCACCTGTTCTTCTTTTGGCGACAAAACCTAGTGGGCATCCAAGAACTTCAGCATATGCATTCGCCATTTTCATCCCACCTACATCAGGTGAGAATACGGTCATATTATCAGTATCTCTAGACTTCAATTCTTCAAAAAACACGGGAGAAGCATATAAGTGATCAACTGGTATATCAAAGAAACCCTGTATTTGCTGAGCATGTAGATCCATGGTTAAGATACGATTAGCTCCTGCAGCTACCAAAAGATTGGCAACCAGTTTTGAAGTTATTGGAACACGTGGTTGATCTTTTCTATCCTGCCTCGAATAACCAAAGAATGGCAGCACAGCAGTAACTCTTGCAGCGGATGCTCTTCTTGCAGCATCAATCATTATCAAAAGTTCCATCACATTATGATTTGCTGGAGAACAGGTTGATTGAATAAGAAAGACATCCATACCACGGATATTTTCATTAAACCGGACAAAGCTTTCGTTATCAGGGAAGGAGGTTACTGATGCATCACCCAAGGGCACTTCTAAATATTCACATATTTCGTCGGCAAGAGGCCTATTGGAATTTCCACTAAAAATTTTCAGTTGTTTTTCTGTGTACATATTATCTAATTAGTCATTAGATTCTATTGCATCAAATCTATTGAACAACTCTGGCAATCTTTTTTGTAAAATTGAAATTCTTTGAGATAATTTAAAGGGTAAGGCGGGATTTCCTTTCAAAAAAGCTCCCGGTGTAACATTTTTAGTTATACCAGCTTGTCCCGCGATCTTTGCTCCTTTTCCGACAGTTAAATGTCCGGCAAAACCAGCCTGGCCCCCTACAACAACTTCATCTTCAAATTTGACACTTCCGGCAATCCCAACTTGTGCGACAATTAAGCATCCATTACCAATTCTAACATTATGGCCAATTTGAACTAAGTTATCTATTTTAGTTCCTTTACCAATTCTCGTCTCCTCAAATCTCGCACGATCTAAACAAGTATTTGCTCCTATTTCGACATCATCTTCAATTACTACTTTACCAAGATGGGGAATTTTTTCGTGAACACCATCTACCGTATCAAAGCCGTAACCTTCTGAACCAACAACAACACCCGCGTTCAATGTAACCCTAGATCCAATATAGCAATGGGTTAATAATTTCACCGAAGGATATAACTGGCAGCTCTCACCAACTACAGAATAATCTCCAACATGGCAGTGTGTTCCGATCTTTGAATTATTACCAACGGTGGCGTTTTTTCCAATAAAGGAAAATGCACCGATCGACACTCGTTCACCGACTTTCGCGGTGGGGTCAATCCAAGCGGTAGAATGAATTTCTGCGGGGGGTGATGGTGCAAATTCTTTTTCTAAGAACTTGCACAAGCATGCTAGACCAACGGAGGGGTCATCTATTTTAAGATATATTTGATTATGACTTGGTGTTCCTGTGTAACTGTGAGGAAGCAAGATTACGGAAGCATTAGATGTTGGTACCAATTTTTTGTATTTAGCATTTCCCAAGAAGGAAATATCTCCAGAAGTTGCTCTTTCTAAAGCTGAAATTCCACAAAATTTAGTTTGCTCGGTACTCCCTTCGACTTTCGAAGTAGGAAATAACTCAAGGAGCTTTTCAAATGAAATACTATATTTCATAAGGCCACTAAATTAGGAAAGCGGATTACCCCCCCCTTGATCTCGTTTACTTACCAATATTCGCGTTTAATGTGACAATTACTTCCTCAGTCACATCAAATTTCTCACCGGCAAAAAATACTCCTAACTGAGTTTCAGATGAATTGAGAATCAGATCAAATTTCTTGGCCGCGGCGACTCTCTTAACTGCTCCACGAATATCCTCAAGATGCTCCACCAATAAGTTCCTTTGCCTTTGTGCAATTGTAGCTTTTGCACGTTTATCATATGATACCATGTCTTCTTGTTTAACTTTAGCTTTTTCAACTTTCTCCTGATATTTTGAACGCAATGCAGTACTGTCGATATTCGGGTTTTTAATTTTTTCTTCCATCTCCTTAAGTTCCTTAACGATCTTTTCCATTTCCGCCCGAAAAATTTCGAGTTCCTCCATCGCTATTTTTTTTGACTTATCAAGACGTTCTCTTGCTTCTTTTACCTTTTGGTAACCATCAAATACCTTTTGCACATCTACGACAGCAATCTTTTGTGCTTGTGAAATTGCAACAGTAAACAAAAAGACCAAAGAGAATATTATTTTATTGTAAGTAAACATTATATCAAGAATTGCGGATTATGGATTGTAAGAGATTTAAAATCGGGTGCCACCTGAAAAGTGAAACTGAGGAGATCCGCCAGTATTAGTAGGATCAGTAATGGGAAAACCTAAATCTAATCTCAGAGGCATGCCCATAACCATTATTCTCATCCCTAGCCCCCAATTGTCATGCCAGCCTTGCTGATTATCGCCAGGCAAAAATTTAAAGTCTCCGGTACGAAGAAATCCACCATCATAGAAGAATGCAAACCTTAGTGGATCAGCTATTTTAAAGGTATATTCTGCACTCAAATAACTATAGGAGTTCCCCCCCATTGGCTCACTGGATTCTTGAGGTCCTGCCTCTCGATAATCCCAACCTCTTAGATTATATGGTCCACCTAAGAAGAATTTTTCGAAAAAAGGAACATCTGTAGTTTCACCGTCAAATCGACCTAAAGTACCTGTTCTACCCACAAGAGAAAGTACCTGTTCCATTGGATCAAATGTCTCTAAAAATTTTGCCCCCTGTAATTCAAATCTTCCATAATCCGCATCGCCTCCAAAAGGACCTCCGGCAAACTCCTTCTTTAACGTAACAATACTACCATCGGTTGGGAATAAAATCTTATTCCGAGTATCCCTAGTTAAGCTCAAGCCTATTTTGGAAATAAGCAAATCCTCTTTTTTAATAAAGCTAGGAACACCTGGACTTGTGCTGACATCGTCTATTTTAACATCTTCCAGGCGATAAAATAACCTTCCTTCTACTAATTCAAATAACCTTTTTCGAAAATAAACTTCAAAACCGGCTCTCATTTCATCGTAATATGAGCTCAAATAATCTGACTTTTCACGAAACAATTCAAATCCAGCAGCAACTCTCCGATTCATAAACCATGGCTCCTCTAAGGCAAGCCTTGCTTCATTACTCCGGGAACCAAGCTTCAACCTTAATCGGAATTTTTGACCATCACCTTGTAGGCGGTGCGGAGACCTCCATCTCATTATATCAAAATTACCCTGCCTAAACTCAGCAAACATCATCGCTTTTTCAAGCGTGCTAAACCCAACGCCAAACGACACATGTCCCGTTCGGCCTTCCTCCACATCAACAACTAAATTCCTTCTACTACTCTGCAATTCAGGATCTTCGGAGGTTATAGGCTCATCATCTAAAGTGACTTTTTCAAAAAACTTAGTGTTTCTAAGACGAGCCTCACTAGTTTCCATGCGAAGTAAATCAAATGTTTCCCCAGGTGCCAAAGCAAGTTCTCGAACAATGGCAATTGTTTTGGTCTTATCGTTTCCCCGAACCTGAATTGAATTAACCGTAAATTTATTATTTTCAGTGATTTCAAAACGTAAATCAATCTGTCCTGTTTTAAGGTTAGGCTTACGAATCGAAATTACCCGTGCATCCAAATATCCCTGTTCTCCATATTTTCTCCTTAACCGATTTCTCTCGCTAGAAAGAATAGTTGGTGAATAAGGTTCCCCGGTAATTAATTCATCATCATCTCTATTCCCTAGTTGCCTTAGCTCTTCTGTTGTTATTACTGAATTTCCGACAATGGTCACCTCTCCAAAAAAAGACCGTTCTCCTTCCAAAATATTGATAACTAATTCTAGCGAACTTTTTCCATCAGGTATTATCTTAACCATGTTCTGTTCAATCAAAACATCTAAAAATCCTTCGTCTCTGTAAACAGATCGCAACTTATCCAAATCCTCTTCAAGAACAGATGAACGGTACTTCGATCGTTTGGACCAAAAGCGCCAAAAGCGCCAAGGGGCTGTTTCCATTTCTTTAAGCAACTTCTTTGCAGTGATATTCTGATTCCCCTCAAAACGAATTTTACTAATTTTTCGTTTCTCATTTTCGACGATAGTAAAAATGACTGTTACGCTACGCTCACCTTGCTTTCTTACCACCTGACTATCCACCCGGGAATTCCAATAGCCTTTTTCCAAGTAAAGCTCCTCAAGGGCTTTTTGATCGGCCTTAATTTCAGCCTCATCCAATAATTCCCCGAGGCTGATCTCTATAGATTTTTCTAATTTTCTTTTGGACAGCTTGCTATTACCTTTAAAGAGAATTGTTCCAATTCTAGCCTTTGTCAGGACTTTAAATACTAATGAAACTTCATTTTGTGTAGATTCATCAGGGTTAAGGAATACTTTAACATCATCAATAGCACCGGTTGCCATAAGATTGCGTATAGACTTGTCAATAGCATTTGCTTTATAAGGAATTCCAGTTTCGATCTGCAGATTTTGAAGGATGAAAGATTCTCCGATTGTGTCAGGACCGTCCAACTCAATAGTAATGGACGAAATGGTTTTTCCATCTGGGATTACTTGTGACCATAATAATGCCAGTCCAGAAAAGAGAAATATTATTGGTAGGGTTCTACGGATAGTACTCATTACAAACTTAATTTAAACGAGGATCATACTGAGCAGTCTCGAATCTGGTATACTTTCTTACAAAGGCAAGATTTACATAGCCGGTTGGTCCGTTTCTTTGCTTTCCAAGAATTAATCGAATAGGTTCAAAGTCATCTCCCTGAGTCTCTCCGTCTTCAGTTTGAGAAATATCACTCTCTCGGATATCTTCTCCTTTTCTAACTTTTCCTAATAACATAACAATATCAGCATCTTGCTCAATTGAACCAGATTCTCTAAGGTCAGACAACCTTGGATCACGTTTTTCTTTTTCGGAATCTCGATTTAACTGACTTAAGACAATTACTGGTACTTCTAGTTCTTTGGCCATAGCCTTGAGTCCCCTTGAGATCACAGAGATTTCATTTTCACGGGATGATGAATATTTATCTCCGGAAATTAGCTGTAGATAATCTACAACAATTAATGACAAACCATTTCGGGATTTAATTCTTCGTGCTTTTGCCCGGATTTGATTAATTGTTAAGCCACTTGTGTCATCTACCCAAATAGGAGCTTGTTGAAATTGCTGGCTAATTTCATTGAGTTTTTCAGCATAGTTTTTAGCAACGAAGCCTTTTCGTAAATCGTTCATATTCACCTTTGCTCTTCCACAAATAAGTCGCATAGCAAGCGAAGGTGCACTCATTTCCAGACTAAAGACTAATGTATTTTTGGGATGTTCCCTGTTTTTGTGTGAAAATGCAATATTTTCAACAATGTTCATAGCCAGGCTTGTCTTTCCTACAGATGGTCTTGCCGCAATTACAATCATCTCCGCTGGCTTGAGACCGTTTGTCAAATTATCTAAATCCTTATACCCGGTCATTAGTCCGCCCGAATCCTCTTTGGACAACATCTTTTGAATCTCTCCCATTGCTTTTTGAATGGGCTCCTTGAAATGAATTGATGTTCGAGTATTTTGATCATCTCCCAATTCACAGACTCGCTGTTCCATACCGGAAAGAAAATCATCAACATCTCCCTGAATGTTATTTGCTCCATCTATGATTTCAAAGGCTACATAAATACACCTGCGTAGAAGAGCTTTCTCTTTAACAATTTCAAGCCAATAAGTTGCATGAGCTGTCGTATCTATTCTTGAAGTTAAATCAAATAGAGCTGTCTGTCCTCCGATCTGATCAAGTTGTGCTTTTGATGATAGTTTTTCAGCTAAAAGAATTTCATCTGCAACCTTGTTCTCCCGATTTAAATCAAGTAGAGCCTCAAAAATAACTTGATGATTTAAATGATAAAAGTGATCAGCACTAATCGCCTGCTCTGCACAGCGACCCATTACTTCTCCAGATGTATCCATTATGCAAGCCGCAAGAAGACCTTGCTCGGCATCGAGGTTACTTGGTAATGGCTTTCCCTCAATGGTGTCGCTAATGGACTTTTTTGGACTTAATTTAGAATCATCGAACCTAGGGGAAGACTTTCCTTTTTGAGAAGAAGATCCTAGGGTAGGCATCTGGTAAGTCCTTTTTTAAAGTAAAGAATTAAAAATTATTCGCTTTGCTCAATTGGGTTTTCTGAAACAACTTCAACTTCAACCTCAGCCTCAACATCTTTGTGGAGTGAAAGCTTTACAGATGTTTTTCCCAATTGCTTGATCGGAGAAAATGAAGTTACATGCTTCTTATCAAAAACAAACCCACATTCTTGGAGTTTTTCAAGGATATGATTTACTGTTACTGAGCCAAACAGCTTACCACCCGCACCTGTTTTGACTGCAACAGCTACCTTGGTTTCCTTTAATTTGGACGCAATTTCCTGGGATTTTTGCAACTCATCAGTTTCCCTCGCTGCGCGAGCAACTTTAAGTGCATCCAGCCTTTTCTTGTTCGCCATATTCAATGGAACAGCTTTGTTTTTTGGAAGAAGAAAATTTCGGGCGTACCCAGGTCGGACTTTGACGACATCTCCTTCGGCACCAAGATTATGAATATGTTCTACGAGTAATACTTCAGTTGTGGGCATAATAAATAAGTGTTAAGATTTAAAAAGGTACATCTTCATCCAAATCGGAATCGGGTGATGTGGTTGGCTTGGCTCGCAGAGTTTCAGCAGGAGCAGCTGTAGTAGGTGCTGACATTTCAATATTACGAGACTGGTTGCTAGCACCGTCCTGCTTTGAGTCAACAAATTCGAAATTATCCAAAACTACCCGAATGGCACTTCTCTTTTCACCTTCCTTTGACTCCCATTGATCAAGCTTAAGGCGACCTTCAACAAAAATTGATCGTCCTTTGGTAAAAAATTTTGCCACGGCTTCAGCTCTTGGCCCAAAGCATTCAACATCGACAAAGGTAACTTCTTCTTTTCTATTTCCTTCGGAGTCTTTATAGTTGCGATTTAAAGCTAATCCAAAATTACAAACAGGTCTTCCATTAGACATCATCCTAACATCAGGATCACGAGTTAGATTACCTATAAGTAAAACTTTATTGAGAGAAGGCATGAATTAAAATGTTGTGCAATAAATCGAGCGTTAACTATTTGCGCTCAATTAGAATACGATCAACCTTTTTCTCTAATTTTAGTTTCTCTTTGAGCCTGATTGGCATTTCGGGGTCAGATTCGATCTCAAATTGCAAATATGTACCAGATGTTATATCTTTGCTTTGTGGATAAACAAAGTCACGAGAGCCTTGATTATCCACTTTGGTAACTTCACCATCTACTTGACGAATAATTTCACTTAATTTGGGGATCATTTCATCCGAGGATCCATCTGCCCCACGGGCATCATATACGATAGTTGCTAGGTAATTTCTCTTATTCATTGAGGTTGCTGGGAACGCTGGGTTTGATTTATAAAGTTCATAGTGGCAGATAATCCATTATCGAAGATACTAAAAAATGCCTTTATGAACCTATCTTTGTGAGTTTCGATTAAAGTACGCTCGGATTGCGAAAGTTTCGACAAAACAAATTCCGATAATTTCATCTGGGGAAGTGGTTTTGCACCGATTCCAATTCGAAAGCGAATAAATGTGTTTCCAATGTGCGAGATAACACTCTCAACTCCATTATGTCCACCAGAACCTCTTTTATTCGAAATCTTTAGATCGCCAAAAGGGAGAGTTAATTCATCGTGAACTAAAATCACATTTTTAGTAGAGCAACTAAAATAAGACAGCAAAGATGATAAATAGCTACCACTTTCATTCATAAATGTAGTCGGCTTTACTAAAAGAATTTTTTTATCTTCGTGAGCCATTAGGGTGTAATGTGCGTGATAATCTTTATTCTCTTTAAACTGTGATTTGTTTTCCTGTGCCAATACATCAAGCATCCAAAAGCCCAAATTGTGTCGAGTGTTCCGATAATTCAGTCCGGGGTTCCCGAGACCTATGACTGCGAAGTGTACCACAACTCATTGAGAAAATTTTGCTACTCTGAAGTTGGTTCAGATGATTCCGCTTCCTGAGACTCACCATCATCGGACTCACCTTCAACCACGTCTTCTTCGCCATCATCCGCACCAGAACGTCCGCCTGCGCTACCAACGCAAGAAACAAGCATTCCGTCCGAATCTGAAACATAAGTAACACCTTCTAAGGCAGGTAAGTCTTTGATTTGTAGATTTTCGCCCAATGCCAAGTTGGTAATATCTAATTCAATTTCAGTTGGTAAATTACTTGGGCGACAGCGCACTTCAACTTCATTTGCTAAGATTTCCAAGATTCCGCCTTCAGATTTAACACCATCAGCCTCACCTAAAATGCTTAAAGGTATTTTAGTTTGAAGGTCTTCGCCACGGTTGACCTGAACAAAATCAATATGAAGTATATTGTTCTTGATCGGATCCATTTGCATCTCCTTGATTAAAACGAGTTCGTCCTCTCCCTTCTCTCCGAGTAAACGAAGAAGGGAAGTTGTACCTGAAGCTTTTCTCAAAAGCATTCTCATAGCCCGATCTTCAAGGGAAAACGACTTATTAATTTCTTTGCCATACATAACGGCTGGAATTCTGCCTGAGGAACGGAGCTTATTGCAGGCTTGGCGCCCGGTTTGCTCGCGCGGAGTTGCTTCGATAGTTAAATCACTTAATTCTGACATGATAAATAGAGGGGTACAAAATTTTGGGAAAGCGATCAGAAATAACACCTAGTCAGAAAGCATGCAAGCAATTTACCTTAACCGCAGAGTAAGAAAGCTTTTTTCAATGAAGAAAATTTCAGTAAGCCACAATTTGTCATGGATAAGCTCGATCTCTTTAAAATTTAAAAATAATCCAATAGAATTAAACTCATATCATCCGCTATCATAAAGATTATGATTTTAAGCAGTTATAAGTGAAATAAACTTTAAACGACGGGTGATACTTTTACTAATGCCTTTTGCTTAAAGTGCCCAAAGATTTACACGGATTGCAGTCTTGCAAAATATGATACCTGACAATTGAGCTTTATATTTACTACCTAACAACCATAAAGAAATTAATTATGTTTGTTAGTTTACTTTAAAATTACTGCAAGCCTAGTTGAGAAAAAGATTTACATATAGTTTAATTGAAAACTATTTTCTTGTAGCTTTTCTTGACTTTTTATCTTCGCGTTTTTCTTTTTTTGTTTTAGTGGGCTTTTTCTTAACCTCTTTTTTAGCGTTCTGACCTTTTGCCATTTAACAAAATTTAGTAAATATTAAATTCTTAGTTCTAGTTTATGGAAGTGTTAAAAGTAGAGTCAAATTAAGCAGGTACTACATTCTTTGCACACGGACCTTTCTGTCCTGTACCTTCTTCGTACTCAACTTCCTGTCCATCATTAAGTGTAGCGTAACCATCTCCACTTTTAATTTCTGAATGATGAACGAATAGATCATCTCCACCCCCCTCCGGCGTTATAAAACCGAAACCTTTATCTGAATTGAACCACTTTACTGTACCTTTACTCATTTTTATATCTTGTTTAATGGTGAATTAAAAAATTTACATACATTCGAACTCACCAATCGAAGTAAAATTTCATTGATGTTAACCCATTAACGAAGTGTTAGAAGGAAAACAATAATACGATAGCCCATTAAAATCTTTTAAATTAATGGAAATAGCAATCATAAATCCCATATGATAAAAAAATGCATTTAATTTTAACAGCATGATTCAAGGGGATGAACATTCCCTGCCATTAGCCTTACCGCTAAATAACAAATTATTTCAAAGGTTAAAAAGACGGTGCTTTCCACATTTGAATCCCGCCGGCTTTCAATTGTTGTGCGTGCCAAATATGGAACGGTCGGGTAGGGGACATAGGAGCATCCTCATTAACCATCAGGGGGCGGGTTTCCTTCCAAAACTTTTCGTATGCCTTTCGCATACTAGCAACTAAGTCAGGGTTTTGCTTGGCAATATTTATTTTTTGTTCTGGATCAGCTTCCATATCATAGAGATTGGAACCAACCAAACGATAGCGCTGATTTCTAACCGCAAAACTTTTCCACATGTGATCTGTTGGTTCTGAACCAGTTTTCCAGCGTGCGACTTGAGTAAATAAATGACGGTCCTTCCACTTGGCTTTAGGGTTCTTAAGAAGGGGCACTAGACTACGACCCTCCACCTGATCTTTAGGCAATTTCTCGATTCCCGCAATATCAGCAAGCGTCGGTAAAAGATCAATGTGAGCGGAAACCCTTTCGACCGCTTGGTCCGCTGAAAATTTGCCTGGCCAGCGAATAAAAAATGGCACGCGAACTCCACCTTCATCAGCCGAACCTTTAGAACCCTTCATCCCTGCATTGAAACCTTCCATAGGCTTGCCTTCCTTAGATGTTCCTAATCTGGACCCTTCTCGTACCATTCCTCCAACTGAACCATTGTCGGACATGAAGATAAGAATCGTGTCTTTACTCAAACCCCATTCATCGAGCTTTTTCATTAATCGCCCCATGTTCTCGTCAATGTTCTCAATCATTCCATAAAAACCGGCATCTCTTTCCGAGAAACCAAGATCAGTAAATCGTTTTGCATTTTGGGGCGGAGCAATGAAAGGGCCATGCGGAGCATTCGTCGTGATATAGGCAAAAAAGGGGGTTTCTTGGTCTTTCATTTTTTTCATCCATCCCATTCCAGCGGTGAAAAACAAGTCCGTGCAATAGCCCTTAGTCTTTACAAAAGAACCATTGTGACGAATTGTTGGATTAAAATATTCATTACCCGGTACATCAGCACATGAGCAATTAAATCGCTGCCCAATTCCACCTGCTCCATGAATAAAGGCTTCATCAAAACCGCGCTTGTGTGGTTGATAGGGCTCCTCGTCCCCTAAATGCCACTTGCCAAATATGCCGGAAACATAGCCCGCCTTCGATAACACCTGAGGGAGGGTCACCGTGCCTAATGACATCCTTTCCCTTTCTAAAATGGTGTGAGTAATTCCATTTTTCATGGGGTGACGGCCTGACATAAGGGCAGCTCGGGTGGGCGAGCAGGTGGGGCTGACCAGAAACCTTTCAAAGCGGGTGCTTTGGCCGTGTAACTTATCCAAGTTTGGAGTTTTAATCCACGGATTTCCGTGCTTTCCAATAGGGCCATAACCTTGGTCATCAGTGATCATAAGTACAATATTGGGCTTGGACCCAAAGGGTAATTGCTTACAAAACAGGTTTAATATTCCTGGAAAAAGAGATAATAAAAAGAGAAATAATGTTCTTGGTATCATGAATGTTTGCTTGAATTTAAGTTGGTGGTCGATCGAATATATCAAAACTTGCCTTGACAATGCACAAGCTCAAAAACACCACCTTGCTGTTTGACCAATGAGAGGCTTTAGGGCTAACTTGTTAATAGATGCCCTTTCTGAAGCATATAATAATACTATTTCTGCTAAATTCCTTTTTGCAGGCGCACACATTTACAAGTTCAGATGGTGTTCGTAAAATCGAGGCTTCTATCACTTCCTACGATGAAAAAACTGAGATAGTAAGCATTGTTCGAAACGACGGGAAAAGTTTTAACAGTAAACTTTCCTCTTTCAGTGCCAAAGACCAAGCTTATGTTCTGAAATGGTTAGAGGGAACCAAAGAAAACTGTCTCTATGTTGGGAAAGAATACCCTGGTCATCTTCAAATATACCTTAAAATTTTAAATAGTGGCGGGATTGGCTATGGACAAACCATCCTGTATCGGCCAGGCATGGCTCCCGTAATTATTGGAAATGGCACCACACCCTTTCTCGCCTGGGTGGACGGATACAACAAATTGGACCAGGCATATGGTCAATTCAATGCAACAAGTATAAACTTTGACTTAATAGAAAAAAACTGGCGTGCGAGCATATCCTTTCAAATTGGTCGCTCATTTATGCAATCACCTGGAGTAACGGTAGTTCCATCAGGTAATTTATATGGTTTACCCAGCGTGAGTGGCCCCATTCTTTATCAACAACCACAAAGAATTGTAATCATGGGTAAAAATCCTGACCCCAATGCCGTCCTTGTCTTACCTCGTGGACCTGCTCCTGTTTTTATTAATCCTTACACAGGTGGCATGAATATGAATGGAGTTGGAATAAATGGTGGAGGATATTCTGGGCTCACTCGAACATACTCTCGCGGAAGCGGAATATCAGTACGAATTAATCGATAATAAGCTCTGGTTTAAAATACATTTCTTCAGCATTATTGTTTTTGGTAGTTGAAAGAAATTTCAAGTTGTTGTTGAAAGATTGAATTGAGCCCTATCATTTATATTTTTTCCAACTCCAAGCTAATATTTTTGCGAAAAAAAAGGTATTCATTGATTGTGTAGATGATTTATGCCCTGGCCCGAAATCATTAAGGACACAAAATCATCAATTTATGAAATGCCAAATTCCTTGCATCTACTGATTTTATAAAGCTCAATCGATGCAAAACCATACACGAATTCATAACATACAACAAAACGACCAATTTTAAATCACTAAATAATTATGGTAGCCCACCTTTAATATGAAAACTTGCCTACAGTACTTTTACTTTTTGTTAACCAGTTACTTTTTCTGTCTTTTTATTTATGCTGATGATGCAGACTATACAAAATATGCAATGTTTGCATCGAACGCTGAAAGGCCCAAAAGTGTATCATCTATAATTACAAAACTTCCTCTCAAACTAGAAAAAAATGCTCGAATCGCCCTAGTTGGAAATACACTATTCGATCGCATGCGAGATTATGGTCACTTTGAAGCACTGCTTCATCAAGGTTATCCTAATCTTGAAATAGTTGTACGGAATCTAGCATGGTCAGCTGATGAAATAGATTTGCAGCCAAGGCCCGATAATTTTGCCGATACAGAACAACATCTAACAGCAATGAAAGCGGATGTTATTATTGCCGCATTCGGTTTTAACGAATCATTTGCTGGCCCCAAAGAAATTCCACATTTTGAAGATAGGTTGGAAAAATACTTAACTCGTTTAACTTCAAAAGCCTACAATGGAAAAAACGCACCGGCAGTAATTTTGATATCTCCAATTGCGAATGAAAATATTAATTTAGTTCCCGCAGCAGATCTTAACAATAAATCACTCCAAATTTATACTAACTCTATTAAGAAAATTGCGCGCTCTAAAGGAGTTGGCTTTCTCGATGTTTTCACAGATACAGAATCGATAATGAAGAAGATAGGAATTGACCATACAATTAATGGTTCTCACTTAAATGAAAAAGGATATGAATTATTTGGTAAAATTCTTTTTGAAAAGCTATTTAAAAAAGCTAACCGATCAATTAATGAAGATATCCGTTTCGCTGTGATCGAGAAAAATAGACAACACTTTTATCGATACCGTCCTCTTAACACATTTTACTATACCGGTGGAAGGAAAGGCAGTTATGGCTACCTTGATTTTCTTCCTGCTATGAGAAATTTTGATCTTATGACCGAGAATAGGGATCGTCAAATCCACAGACTTGCTCAAGGCAAAAAGCCTTCTGCTATAATTGACGATTCAAATGTTCCACCTCTTCCAATTACTAAATCAAGCAGGGGTGCAAATAAATGGATGTCCCCCAAGGATGAGAAAGCAGCATTTAAGATTGATCCTAAATTCGAGGTTACTCTTTTTGCGAGTGAAGAACAATTTCCAGATATTGCTTGCCCC
>JABGWZ010000289.1 GCA_018675995.1 Opitutia bacterium
CCACCTGCAAACCAGGTTGTGAACCCAAATGGGTTATGGTCTCGTCCGTTTGATCCTTGGGCAAATGGGGTTCGACCAAACTCTCCCGTCCAAACGACCAAAGTATCATCCAGCATACCTAATTTCCTAAGGTCACGAATGAGTGCTGCAATTGGTTGATCCACGGATTTACAGTTTTTTCCATGTCCATCCACCAATCCACCATGTTGATCCCAGCGGTCTCCATTTCCACCCGGACAAGTAAGCTCAATAAAACGAACTCCTCTCTCCACCAACCTACGGGCAAGCAAGCACTGCATTCCAAAGGTCCGTGTATTCTTAAAATCTGAATCCATTCCATACGATTTTTTAACCGTTTCAGATTCTCCTTTTAAATCCATCAATTCAGGCACAGAAGACTGCATTTGATAGGCCGTTTCGTAGTTTTGAATTGCTGCTTCGACTTGAGGATCAAAGTCCATTTCCTCCAAAGAAGAGCTATCCAAATCTGACAACAGAGATAATTTATTCTTTTGTAAATTCGATGTCTTTTCCTTCGGTTTAATATTGGCAACTGGTTCATTTTGAGGAAGAAAAACAGACCCCTGATAACTCGCTGGCAAAAAACCGGAACCAAAACAATCTAAACCTCCAGGAGGAATTAAGCCTCCATTTAAAACCACAAAACCAGGTAAATTTTGATTCTCCGTCCCCAATCCATAACCAAACCATGCCCCCATGCTGGGACGCCCCTGAAACCCGCTTCCGGTATGCAAAAAATAATTGGCTGAAGTATGTTCAGAAAAATTGGAAGTCATCGATTTAACCATTGAGATCTCGTCAATCACATCACCCTGTGCAATATGTGGAAAAAGATCGGATACCCAGTGTCCACTCTGCCCCCTTTGTTTAAATTCCCACGGACTCTTTAAAATTTTTCCGATATTATCAAATTGGGTGGGTGCTAATTTTCCTATTACTTCACGCGGATCTTTTCCGTTATATTTTTCCAATGCAGGCTTATAATCAAAAATATCAACATGGGATGGTCCGCCGTCCATATATAAGAAAATCACATTCTTCGCACGGGGTGTAAAATGTGGTTTTCGCGGTGCCAATGGGGAAGCTAGAGAATCGTTGGATAAGGCAGAAAAAGCGAGTCCGCCAAAACCCATGGCACAGGATTGAAGCATGGACCTACGGGATAATGGAGTATTAAATTGGTTACAATGCATGGCTTCGAAGTTTAGTTGAGAAAAAGGAATCCTTTTGAATTAATTAGGACATGGGCTAAATCGGCCCAAACATGTTCGGTAAGGCTCCCATGTGCTTTCGTTTGAGTTTCTAAAAATGCGAGAAGTTGTTCTCGGGCTTTCTCGCTTGGAGGTTTGCCCGTTATCATTTCAAAAAGACTAGCAGCCGATTCAGATTTTGGCTTCTTTGCCTGTAAAATATTTTTGCCCATCATCTTCCATTGTCCAATTACAAATGGATCGTTCATTAGAGCCAAAGATTGGGCAGGAACATTGGAAACCGACCTTTTACCCTTAGTACCGAAAGGAGCAGGTTGATCAAAGGCCAGCATAAAGGGCGAAAGAAAATTTCGGTAAACAGAACCGTAAATACTCCTTCTACCTGCTCCGTCTAGAGGTCCATTTTTCTTCCCACCCCTTCCCGTCATAAAAGCAGTCTTATAAATTGGAATCGAAGGTCCGAAAAGTTTTTTATCGATTCGACCAGAGAATAAAAGAATTGAATCCCTTATGGCTTCCGCCTGTAATCGTCGGATTGGCATCTTGTGCAAAAAAATATTTTGTGGATCAGATAAGCTGACTTTCTCCTTATCACAGGATGGATTTATGCTGCTCGATTGACGATAGGTTTTAGAAAGTACAATTTTTCGAACCAAATTTTTAATGGACCAATTGTTTTCCCTAAAATCATTGGCCAACCAATCAAGCAGATCAGGATGACTAGGTTCCTGGCCCATTGGACCAAAATCATCTGGAGTCGGAACAATTCCCCGACCAAAGAATTGCAACCATACACGGTTCGCCATAACACGGGACACGAGTGGATTATCCTCGGAGATTAAATGGTCCGCCAAATCTAGTCTTGAACCAGGCTGCCCGCCCAATGCGGTAAGATTTCTTCCATGAACAGGATCTCCCAATTTGTGTGGGCTTCCACGCACATAAACATTTCCTGTAAACGGACTCCCCTTCCCCATCGCCAATATATATCTCTCGCCTGGTGTTTTAGAATCAATGGCTTCAGCTTGTTTTGATATTTCAGAAATTGATTGTTGATTTTCGAATGGGATGAGACCCTCACTATACAGGTAATTAAGAAAATCATATTCATCTCTTGAAAACTTACCTGCATTTATTTTATCGAATGCATTTCCAAGAAAATCATCGAGAAATTGAGGGATATTATTTGCATCAATTTTGTCATTGCCCAGCAAAAGAGAAAATTTGGAATCGGATATTTTTCCAATTCCAGAATTAGCAAACCTGACTTGATCAATTTCCAGGTAAGCATCTGTACCCCGATCCACAAATTCAAGATAGGCCCAATGCCCTTTGTATTTTTTGGGCGATAAACTAAACCATTTGAAATCACCCTCGGTATTTGCTTCCTTAATAACAGTGCCTCCAAAAAGTAAACCTGAGTGTTTACCCATATGATAATTATCAATAACTACTCGCATAAAAGCCTTCTTTGCTTTGGCTTTTACTAAAATTTGATCGTGCTCAATTTTGAAATGAGGGGATCGCAGATTACCCACCCGTCTGTTTCCTAAAACATGGGAGGAGAGTACATTACAATCAGAAAAAAGAGTAGGCCCATCGAACGAAATTAATTGATGACCTCGTGGTTTAAACGCTTCACCCGTGATCTTCCAACCTTTTGGAATTTCCGAAGAAGTGAAATTTGCAAAGGATTGACTGTTTTGAATGAAATTCTGTTCCGCTTTAACTAGTCCAAGGTGTAAGTTTTTTGCACTTTTTATTCTTTGAGACAAAGATTGAAGGTTGTTGAACTGATTAAAGTGCATACACCATGCCAGAAGAGTTTTGGCATTTAAACTGTTTTCCTGAGCATACTTATCAACTTTGGAAATCGGCGGCACTGGTTTATCGGGATTTGAGATGGACGGAAATTTCGAAAACTCAAACTGATCTGCATGTACATGTCCCCACCTTCCCGTGGCATTGTCAACTATCCTAATTTCGACTTCCCTTGAATGGTAATCCACCATATCCCAGCTCTTTCGTACTAGCTCATCACTATTTTCTCCACGAGAGAACATCACCCTTTTGCCCTCTGCCCATAACTCCACCCCTACTTCATTGAACTGACCACCTCCCACGGAAAAATTTAGAAAACGATATTCAACCTTAATTTTTGGCGATATTAACGATCCTATTGATTTTTTTGGATCTTTATTAAATGAGGAAGCCCATCCAATGCCTGTATATCCAGAGACCGAACCAGTATCAGCAGAACCCTTTAATCTAGGTTTAAGAAAAGCATTCCCATTGTGTCTCCAAACACCAAAACCATTTTCAAAATCCACGAATACTTTCCCAGTAAGATTAGCGTCCGTACTGATTTCTACATAGCTAGAATTAGTAAGTTGCAGAGCACCTTTCCAATATCTACTAGGAATTTGCGTTAAATGAAAAACTTTCTGTTTAGTAGGCAAAGAGGAAAACGCGGATTTGCATAAGGCTTCAATTTCATTTGCAATCTCCTCCCTTGCCCCGCCTACATCCAAAGGATATTCCTGCCTGTTACTACCCTGCATAAAGGCCGCCAGCGAATAGTAATCCTTTTCTGATATGGCATCAAATTTATGATCATGACATCGGGCACACCCAATCGTTAATCCGAGGAATGTTTTACCAAATACATCCAGTTGATTTTCCATACGGTCGGCGTTGTCGACTTTTGAATCAGTTGGTGCATGAACTGCCTCGTGAAAATACCAAAAACCAGTTCCAATAATGGATTCGTTAAATTTTTCCGCGGGATGCCTACGCGGCTCTTTTATCAGATCTCCGGCAACATGCTCCCGCAAAAACTGGCTATAAGGAACATCCAAACTGAAAGCACGAATTAAATAATCTCTGTACTCATGCGGATGCTCCAAAGGATAATCAAATTCATGTCCACAGGTTTCGGCATACCGAACAAGATCCATCCAATGGCGGGCCCACTTCTCTCCATAATGAGAAGATGAAAGCAACCGCTCTACAACCATATTGTAACTGTCAGTGGAAGAATCTAATAAAAAGGCCTTCATTTCCTCAAGACTAGGAGGCAAGCCCGTCAAATCATAAGTAACTCTTCGCAACCAAGTCCTTTTATCACTCTCTACAGCTGGTAGCAGACCCATATTATTTAACTCTTTTCTTACAAAATAATCAATAGGTTGTCCTCCTTGGTTCAAAACATTTTCAGGAAGGTTTGGTTTTTGAATGGGCTGCCAACACCAATGCGAGTTTTTACGCTTTTCTAAATTGAAAGAAGTCCTTTTTTTCGAAGATGAAAGAGTAGGAACAGGCTCATTCGGCCAAAATACTCCATTTTCAATCCATTTTTCAAAATCAGAAACAATCTCTTTATTAAGTTTCTCCTTAGGAGGCATATGAAAATCAGGATCTTCGTAACGGATTGCTTCGATCAAAAGAGATTCTTTAGGGACACCGGAAACCAATGCTGGGCCCGTGTCACCTCCTTTAAGAATAAGATCAATGTGATCCAGTCTTAAACCTCCTTTAATTTTACTACTCTTCGCACTGTGACACTCGTAACATTTTTCGGATAATACGGGACGAATCTTTGTTTCAAAAAAATGACTCTCATCTGCAAATAAATGAAAGGTTGGGAAGATAGAAAAAAGTAAAAAAAGTAATCTCATTAAAAACTTTATTCTAGACATGATTTAATAGTTTAAAGAATAACAATTCTGTCAATGTGTACCTTCTTAAAAAGCAAAAAAAATAAGTGAAACCAAATAGCATATCAATTAATGATTATTAGGCATAAATTAAAGGGGGACAAATTATTTGCATATAAAATTCAATATCATTCATAATTCAATATTAACAATAGACAAAAGGCGGTAAATTATGAATACATATCCCTGACAAAAGAATATCTATTTTTGACTTTCATACAAAAAATTATTGTGGAACACTTTTCTAAACAGGTAATTGATTCGAGGCAGGTTTATATTGGCTTTCCCAAAGGTAAGCCAAATATGTTTTCATTGGTCAGTGTAGGCTTTGAAAAATGCCTTCCAGAATTTTTAGTGGAAAGAGAATCATACCCGGAAACCGGAAGATCAAATTCAGAAATAGAATTCACCACGGTCGAATTTATAATCTCAGGAAATGGAAAACTCAGCTTAGGTGGTTCAAATTTCAATTTAGAACCAGCTTCACTTTTTAGTTATAAGACCGGCATTCACCATAGAATTTCAACTTCTGAGAGTAAACCCATGATAAAATATTTCATGGTTCTGGCTCATTCGCCAGATATTGAGATAGATTCCAAAATTATAAAAAAGCAGGCATACTTTAAAAAACTCAGGGACCACAATGAGATTATAGAGTTATTTGAATTAATTTTAAGTAATGCAAACTCAGGCACCGTCGAAGGTACATCGATTTGCAACTTGCTAGCTCAGACGGTTGTACTGAAAACGAACGAACAAAGAAATTCAAAAATAGAAAAACAAGCCCGTGCATGGGATACTTACAAACGGATCCACTTGCACTTGTGCAATAACTACTTTCGAGTTCGAACAATAGAAGAACTTGCCAATGAACTTAATGTTGATCCATCATACCTCTCGCGTGTATTTAAGCGCTTTCACAACGAATCTCCATATAGATTCCTGATTCGATTAAAAATGGGGCATGCTGCATCGCTACTTCTTTCATCAAGAAGATTGGTAAAGGATATTGCTTTTGAACTTGGGTTTGAAAACCCTTTTCATTTTTCACGCACCTTTAAATCTGTTTACGGTGTATCTCCTGAAAACTTCTTACAAAACTAACGGTATGAATCGAAGCTCCCTAATTTATACATAAACATGGAATACAATATTATCATTGAGTATTGCCCTGGCTGTCGATGGCTCCTTCGTTCGGGATGGATGGCACAGGAATTACTCTCCACATTTGAACAGGAAGTTGATGAGGTGACGCTAAAACCAAACAAGGAAGTTAGCGGAACATTCAAAATCACTTGCAATCAGAAGTTAATTTGGTGCCGAAAAGTTGATGGTGGATTTCCCGACATTAAAGAACTCAAAAAAAGAGTCAGGGATTTTATAAACCCGGACAAAGAACTCGGTCATCTAGACCGTTCCTGACGATCTTAAAATTTAAATCAAAAGATTCCTATTTTTTAAGACTTTGAAATACTCCCAATAAATTCCTCGAAATTCTCGATTCGAGCAAGTTCCTCGGCCGCTTTCGAACATTTATCTTTGGAGGCCAAACCAGTGTTTTCTGCCAAAAAGAGAATGTACTCCACTACCCTTTTAGAATAGAGCAATCGGCCTTCATCACTAATAGAATAAAACCTTTGTCTTTGTTGATACCCTTTAGGGGAATGATCACCAAGTGCTTTTTTTTCTGGGGAGCCTTCAGCTGCTAAAACATACAGGAAATTATATTCAAACCAAAAGAAGTGCTCCGGACTGGGCTCCAGACTGTGCAACAGATTCCTGCACGACTCTTCACTTATCATAGCTTCCTCCATTTTCTCACGACCAATCGTTAACTGGACAAATTCACGCGCCATTTCCCTTTCAGTCTCGTCATTTGAAAAACAGCTTTTGGAAGCTAATTCCACCGTAAATGCATACCAATCTCTCCATAAAGACTGATCCTGAGAATTACTCGATGCGTGCAAAGCGACCCCCATCTCATAGGTGTACCTACCACTAGTCTTAATCTCCAACTTGCTACTAGTTATCTCTCCCGCCACCTGATAATTTTCAGCTGATTTACCGGACCCCGAATGAAATCCAATGGATACCCCAAAACTTTCGCAGACTTGCCAAATGGGTTTTATCATTTCACGTAACTTATGGTTATCGGGGTAAGGAATATTTTTTTGGAATCCGAACGCAGGGGCTACAAAGTGGATCGGCATTCCCATTTCAAATGACAATGCAAGCATAACGGCAGTCGTCTCCGGACTTGTTAAACCGGGCAACTCATCAATGGATAATTCCCTGAGAAAATCACATCCTAAATCAGTGCTAAAATGCTTCTTCCGAAAGCTCTTATATTTATCGTCACGAACTTTCATTTTTTGAAGAGCTGGCCAAACATATGCCAGTAATCCATTGAACTCGTCTACACTGGGGTGCAATCCCGCATTTTCTACCCTCTTTCTTGCCGCTTCAACTAGATCAATTGGGACTTCCCTTTCGACGAAATGTGCTTTTGCCTCATCTGAGTCCGGGATGACAGTCTGAGCCAATTCAGGTGAAAGATCAAAAGTGATATAACTGGCAAACATACAGCCTGCAACCAACTGGTCTTCTCTTTCATCGAATTTACCCCCAATTGGTTGATGATCAGCATTAAAACTCCAGGAGATACCAAGTTTATGAAATCCGTTCTTAAATTTTGCCAAAATACATCCATGAGTCATCCCTTCCACACTTTGTCCTTGATGCCCTTCAGGCACATCACAACCAATAAATGGGAAGGGTACAGTATCGAGATTACCCGCAAGCATTTCATTCACATCGTAAACCAATTCGCGGGGAATGCTGTTTTGATTGGCGGTCAAACCCAAACCCAACCGGGACATTGCCCAGTCCACCCCGTCCCAATGAAGAGTAGTAAAACGTGCTCCTATCCCCAAAGTTGATTTACCTAGGTTTCCACGGGATGTGGGAAAAGCATTATTTTCAGGATCACTTTCCTGGATCAAGTTCTTGAGTCGGACTAAGTTTTCAAAGGAAGACGGAAAAAAAATAAATTCTTGTGCTTCAAATCCATCTTTCAAAGGGTGTGAATCCACATTATTCCCACTAGCCAGTCTTAACTTCCATGCATGATCTCCCCATTGGTCTTCAACCAAAATCCATTCCCCATGCACAGATGAAAAAGAACTCTTCGAATATTCGGACAGCTCTTCTGAATCTTTTAGGCCCCTAGTAAAACGATCCCAGTCCAGGCAGAAATCAGGACTTATACACGGGTTGCTTTTTATCCAAATAGAATTCTCAGCAAGAAAGGCATTAATCGAAGAATAGTCAAAAGAATGAGAATGCATAACAGTGATTCAAACTAAAAATTGAGCCAATGTCACTCAATAATTAGAATATCGATTATTCCAAATTCTCCTTATTTTTTTGATTTTCCACTTAATTCTGCCGCCAATTTTTCACTGGCTGCAACCTGTCTTTCAGCCATTTTCTTTTTTAACATTTCATCCCCAATTACACCGAGCAGAATCACCAAGCCAAGGATCCCGAACTCCAAGTGTGTTGAAATTCCGACCATATTAATGGAGTTGAAAATTATCCTAATTACGGCTGCTGCAATTATCACTCCCAGAATTGAGCCTTCGCCTCCCCTCAGGCTACAACCGCCGAGAACGGCAGCAGCGATTGCAAATAATTCATAAAATTCACCCGTCTGAGCGGGTTGAACTGAACCCAATTCAAAAGCGAATAAAATGCCCGCAATACCCGCAAAGAAAGAGCATAACACATATGCGACTATCTTCATGCGATCGGTGTCAATTCCACTGTATCGTGCACCCTCCTCATTGTTGCCAAGGGCATATAAATATCGCCCCCAGATCGTCTTCCGTAAAAAGACCGAACCAGCTATTGCGAGAACTAACAGAAAAAGTGCAGGCGTCGGAAGTTTGAAAAAATCTCCAATCGGAATCTGGCCACTAAAAAGAAAATCTAGCATCAGAATTTGCTCCAAGTTTTCGAAACCTAAATCACCCTCCAGTGGAACAGGGCCCAAAGACTGATTATCTGTCAACCAACGACTAAGGCTTCGATAAATCAAAAGACCACATAGAGTCACCACAAAAGGTTGCAACTTTGCCTTTGTGATGAGCAATCCGTGAATCAATCCAATTAACACAGACATGAGCAAGGTCAACCCAATGGCCACAATCGGATCGAGACCCTGAATTTTGGTAAAGAAAGAGAGAACAACCGCAACCAAACCAACCACGGAACCAATCGATAAATCTATTCCGCCGGTTATGATTACGAAAGCAACTCCGATACTCATTACACCATACAAACTGGACCACTTGACCGTGTTTTGCATATTGTACGCGGAGAGAAAATTAGGATCTGCAATTGCCGTTATTACAAAGACCGCTACCAAAAGGCCAAATATTCCAAATACATTTTTTTTCATAATTTTAAGCCGCTAATGACCCTCCAG
>JABGWZ010000148.1 GCA_018675995.1 Opitutia bacterium
ATGTATATTGCGTACAGCTTGATTCTCAATGGAATGAAAAGGAAGAGAATTTCAAATTGGTTTCTACCCTACTCAAGGAGTATTCAATCCCTGAGAATTCGTTGATTATCCTTCCTGAAATGTTTGCCACTGGATTTTATCTCAATCCTAAATTAACCACAGAAAATGAACCGCAGAAAACCGAGAATTTTTTATCTGAATTAGCCAAACAAAAAAAATCATGGATAATAGCCGGGATGTGCCATCCTTCAGAAAATGAAGATATGGCATACAACACGGCAGTTACATTCAATCCAAATGGAGAAAGAATTTCATTGTATAAAAAAATCCACCCAATTCCCGTACTCGGGGAAGACCGGTTTCACTTAGCAGGAAATTCAGTTGAATGCATGGAAATAAATTCTTTTAAAACAACTCCGGCAATTTGTTATGATTTAAGATTTCCTGAGTTGTTCAGAACAGGATTATCCATGGGTGCAAATCTTTTTACAGTTTTGGGATGCTGGCCAAAAAGCCGGATTCAACATTGGGTAACCCTCCTAAAAGCACGGGCGATTGAAAACCAGGCATATATGATTGGTGTAAACCGTGTCGGAAAGGATCAGGAATTGGAATACGGAGGCAGGTCGATAATCATATCCCCTACAGGAGAGATTTTGGCGGATGCATCAGATGAAACAGTTGTCATGCATTCCATGATTCAGGAAGCCAATGTCAGGGAATGGCGAAATGAATTTCCCGCCGTTCAGGAATTCATCGACAAAAAGAATTAAAGTAAAAAAATCTTTATTCGGAGGACCAGAGAGATTTTGGAAGATTTGCTTTTGCTAAAATCTTATCCAATTTCCTCAATTCATCAGCTGAAAATTCTGTCTGCTTGGCAGATTTAATATTTTCTAAAATCTGAAATGCTGAACTTGCCCCAACAAGTGCACTGGTAACTCTATCATCCCGTAACACCCAGGAAAGTGCCATCTGGGCCAGTGTCTGTCCGCGTTGTCCGGCATGTTCATTCAATTCCTGAATAACTTTAATATTTTGTTCATTCACCTCATTCTTTCGTAGAGGAGAATTTTCAAGACTTGCACGGGAACCGTCCGGTATACCCTTTAAATATTTATCGGTAAGAAGACCCTGAAAAAGCGGGCAGAATGCGATAATGCCCAGTCCAAACTCGCCACATGTATCAAGCAAACCATTTTCCACCCATCGATTAAGCATGGAATAATTTGGTTGATGGATGGCAAGGGGTGCAAAATTATTTTCCTTACAAATATTGACTGCTTTCCTCGTATACTCAGCAGAATAACTACTGATACCAACATAAAGGGCTTTTCCCTGTTCCACCGCAGAATTTAGTGCACCCAGTGTTTCATCAAGCGGTGTATCCGGATCAAATCGATGAGAATAAAACAAGTCAAAATAATCAACATTCATCCTCTTAAGGGATTGATCAAGACTTGCCATGATATACTTTCTTGATCCCCACTCACCGTATGGACCGGGCCACATATCATATCCTGCTTTACTAGTGATCAGAATTTCGTCCCTTGGTAAATCCTTTAAGATTTTACCAACATTTATTTCCGCAGATCCGTATGGTGGACCGTAATTATTTGCCAGATCAAAATGGGTTATTCCTGCATCAAAAGATGAAAAGATCATTTCCTTTTGATTTTCTGTCGGTGTATCCCCTCCGAAATTATGCCAGCAACCAAGAGTAATTGCGGGTAGTTTCAAACCCCATCGGCCACATTTTCGATAGGGCATCCGTCCGTCATACCTGTCCGGGTTAGAAGATTTTTTCACTTAGAAATGAAAGTTTGTAAACTGTAGGTTATGATTCGCTTTCAACAGCCTCTCCCTCGAGAGAATGATCTGAGGATTCTTCGACCTCAGGCTGTTCTCCAAGGTATTCACTTACGCTTAAGTCACCCACAAAAGAAAGCCCATCTCTTCGCTCTACAACATGATAGCGTTCAACATATTTTTGAACCACATGTATCTTGGCATCCAATGGCTGAACAATTAAGAGTTGAAGATGAAACTCCTTAAATAAATCTAGAAGGTATTGTGAGAACTCATCATCTGTCTTACTGAACATTTCATCCACAGCAACCAAACGAAATGTCTCGGTCTGCTTTCCGCCTACATCGATACCGTATTGGTATGCAATAGCTGTAGCTAGAATTGTTGAAGCTAGACGGTTCTTCTCACCACCTGACTTTCCTGCTGCCCCGCTATAACTTTGTCGAAGGGTATCTTCACCCTTGTAAAATTCATCTGCACGAAACTTGAACCAATTTCTGACATCAATCACACGCTGGGTCCAATTCATATCCTGCTCCAATTCTGAGAGAAAATGTTCAACCCGATGGTATCTCTCCCGGCGGCGTTCATCTTCATCGTCTGCTTCCAAATCACCCTCCAATGCATGACGACGGAGTTTTTTAAATTTCCTAACCCCATCATCACCAGCGTCTTCGAATTTAAGCTGTATGTATGTATCTTCTTTTCGGTCAAAAGTTACACGGGATAGGTGTTCGTTTAATTCATTTATTCGTTTGCGGATACGATCACGGTGAGATTCAAGAGCTTCACTGAAACCGGAAACCTCCTCGGGCACCTGAACGCGAAGAAGCTCTTCAAAACGCAATCGATTCTTCGCCAAGTCCTCATCTTCGATTTGACGCCGAATTTGATCAAAGGAGGCATAAGTTGAGTCATTGTAGCCATCCTCTAAATCTAAATTGATCTCATCCTGGAAGGCCTGATTTTTAGCGTCCGCTAAAAACCTCTGCATTGCAGCAACATTTTTATCCCGGAACTTATCCAATCCGTTCTCAAGCTTTTGCATCTTAGCATCTAATTTATGAGTCGCTGCTCGGGCTGCTGCCTCTATATCATCTGCATTTTCAGGAGGCTCTCCAAATTCCTTTGCAATTTCTTTAAACAATATCTCCCGCTGTTCTTCGGCTGTCTCTCTGTCATCTTCATCAGGGCTGACTTCGCCGGTGGATTCCTCAATAAATTCATCCATACTTTTGAGTAAAAGTCCACGAAGGGATGTCATTCTAGTGTCATTTCTTTCTGCACGAGCTTCTACTCCACCAATTCGCTGCAAAACCTCATCACGGGTATTTTGCCTCTCTTCCAACTTTTCGGCAGCCGAATCTCGGTCTTCTTTTAACTTTTTCAAGACATCGGATCCGCCGACTATAACTCTTTCCTCCTCCTCAAGGTCAGCTATTCGGGTTCCTAATCCAATTTGGTCAATGTCGGAAAACTCACTTGCACAGGCTTGTAACTGGGCACCAGCACGGTGCTTCATACGGGAAGATAAACGCTCGGCCTCAGCCTCTCTCATTGCCCTCCCAGAGTTATCCAACTCCTCGCGCCATTTTAATAATGAATCATCCAAAGTTCTTTGCTTAGGACTTACATCCCAACCCATTACCCAACTGGTGGCATCGTCAAGAAACCTCGAATCGTCTTTTTCCCGAAGAACTCCATCACTTTTAACTAGACCTTCCTCCGTTAGAGCAAAAGGGGTTTTGAGATACTCCACATCTCTTTCCTCCCTGCAAATATGGGGGAACCTTTCTGCCAACTCAGATCGAAGCCATACCTGTCTTGATTTTTCCATTTCGGGACGAAGGGAAAGCTTTGCAACAACTGAATCATCATGCAATTTTGGATTTTTTCGATCAGACTGAGGGCAGATAAAAGAAAGTTTCTCCCCGAGTTGATTTATCTCCAAAAAGGACTCCGCATCTTCTGCTAATTTTTTTGGAACCACCACGGTAAGGGAAAAGTCGCGCAACAACCGCTCGATTGGACCAGTCCATTTCACTTCATCGGGTACTACCTGAATTAGCTCACCAATAAAAGGTAACTCTTTCGAGTCCCGGTCAAGCGCAGTGGCTAGTCCTGTTCGCAAACGAGCAATTTCAGAAGGGATATTTGAATTCGTATCTAATAAATATTTCCTCTCATCTTCAAGGGCCTGTACTTTTTCGCCAGCTTTCTTGAGCAGGTAGGAAATCTCTGGGATTTTCTCATCAAGTTCTGCTACCTTAGCCTCAATTCTGGGCAACTGCGTGTCCAACTCTCTGCGCAAGGCAATAAAATCCTCTTCCTCTCTGACCTTTGCCCCTTTTTCCCAGGACGAAAGATGTCTTTCAAAAGTTGCCGATCTTTTGGTTACAACCTCACGCTTGTCCCGTAATCGGTCCATTTCTGCCCCAACCTGTTCTAGTCGTCTGTTTTCATCACTGTCAGCAAGTGCACGCTCAAGGTGACTGAGTTTTTCACGTAAACGATCAACCTCGGTCCTTGCACTTTTCAAACGTGCACGCTCTGCTTCTTCTTGATGCTTAAGTTCGGTTACCCACTCAACCCGTCGATCGAGCTCGGCCTGTGCAAAATATGGTTCAATTGATGTGCGTATCTGCTCAGCATAGGATCGTTCCTCATTTGCCTTAAGAAAAGAATCATGCGTATCCCTGATCTGATCCAACTGTTCGAGCTGATAGGCTGCGGTTTCTATCCTGCGGTGCGTACTCCTCAAGTCATCAAAGCGTTCCTGCAAAGCGGAAAGTTTTTCCTTGGAGCCTCCATCATCTAGCATGTGCTCCCGAATAAATTGAGTAAGGTCTTTTACATCTTTTATGCAAACCGCCTGATTAAAAATGGACATGGGAGATCTGTTGCCAAGATCCGTATCCATAAAAAGCATGGATTCAAATTTTTTATGATAAGCGGTAAAAGAATCAAATACGGTAAGGTTACGTTCTCTAATAATTCGACGAATATTATCAACATCACCCAAATCATTAAAATCTTCGTCAATTGAAAGTTTCTTTTTCTCAACAATATAGACTTTATCAACTTTCCCTCCTGGCAGACACCAAAGCACCTGGGCAACGGAAACATCTGATTTGTATGCTTCGTTGTAAAAGTGCGCGAGTAAAACCGTGTATGACTCACCTGGTTTACGCAAAGTTTCTTTTCGCCCCTGACCGGTGGTCGCATCATGAATTTCGGAATATGCACCCAAAACATAATCTCTCTCATTCCGCTCACGACTTCCAGCCTGACTGGAAGCGACATTATAATTTCGAACCCGGTTAGGAACAAGCAAAGTAAGCAGAGCATCTACGATAGTTGACTTTCCTGAACCATTTCTCCCTGTAACCATAGCGGTTCGCCCGTCTGGTCGCATTGTGTAAACATTATTATGGAAAGTGCCCCAGTTTAAGACTGACAATTCATGCAAACGGTAACCTGCAGTTGATTTGTCTGGTGAAAATTCTAACTCTAATTGTGACTCAAACATCTTCTTCCTCCGTATCCTGTTCTAATTCAGGTGTGCGCCTTTTAATTTGGTCGCGGACTTCGGCCAATTTATCAGGGGGCAGCTTTGCTTTAATTATTCTCTCCACACGGTATAAGCCACCATCTTTATCCCTCACTTTTTTTAATATTCCCCAGTCTTCGAACTTGGTAACCAAAGCGGAAATTTGTCGGTGTATCTTTTTTTCATCGTGAAGCTCAGGATAATATGGGGTCATAATTTCCCGCAAATCGATTGCAGAACGGTAAAGGTGATCACCTTCTTCCTGGTTCTGTTCAAATTTCATTAATTCTTCCCGCAATAAAACCATAAAGATAGTTTGGTGATAAGATAATCGAGTACGCCTCAAAACCCGGGGCAAGGGAGCTTCAGTTGCGTCATCCCAGGATTCGGCCTCACTTCCCTCAATCTCTTCTCTCTGTCGGACAAAAGCATAACCGGCGGAATCATCGCGGGCTACTTCCAAGCCAATTTCAATAAAATGCGATTTGATCTTTTCCCATTCAGCTCCTAAACGGCTCCAAAGGTCTAAGTCTTCCTGATAAATTGGTCCATTTAATAGACGAACGATAACATGACGGTGAGTAATAGCTGGATTCATAATAAATTAACGTTGAAAAACAAGTTGTTCTACTTCCACATATCGAGGCTGGGCAGGACGGTTTAAATCAATACTAATAATATCGTCGGCGAGAATCTCATGCCTACTATCCTCACCAGCAATTACTCTGTAGCAAACAACATCAACAATACCACGCTCCAATGGATACCTTTTGACCATATCAGTCAGGTTGATTTGGTTATTTTCTTCGAGCACTTCGTCCACACGATCTCTAAACTTTGCAAGATCAAGGGGCTCGCCCACTGAATTCAGTATCTCATTGATCCATTCAGTATTTTTACTGCTTGCTTTCGATATTGCCGCAAAAGGCTCAACTGCTTTGGGCTCCCAAAATTCAGCTTCCATAAGACCAAAAAATTGGGGACGAATATCGATTTCAAAATCCCAATCTTCGATTTGTATATCCCTTAACTGAAAAGCATTCTGACGAATTGAAGTGAGTGTCTCCCTAACCTGCCTGCCTGAGCCTCCAGAATGATCACCCACTACCTGCCGAAGTTTCCGGCTAATTCGACCATATGCCCCATGAGCTGCCACTGCCTCTCCAAACAAACGTTCGCCGAGATTCGAGAATACCTTCTTTGGGTCTAAACCACGCTTGCGGGCAATATCAGAAGTCTGTTCAGCCAATCCACGTAATTTTCGGGCAAGGGCAGGGTTGGTCATCATCGTACGAAATCCAAAATAACTTTTCCCTTGATCGCACCCGCGAAGTTCTTCATCAGCATCTAAAACATGTTCAACGATGTCTCCTTTTGATGCTAAGCCCTGTGCATATAGTTTTGATATTTCTTTAGCATGATCTTTAAAAAACTCTTCAATTGCACGAAAATCAGAAAGGAAGTGCTCAACCAGGTCAGAGAGATCATAGACTTGATCACGAATTATGTCTTCCCCAAAAATCGGTGCTTCGCCAGTTTCCTGAATTTTTTTAATTTCCTCATCGATGCTTTCTCTTTTTCGTACCAATTCCCTAATGCGAGCATCTGGGTCTGCATTTACCCCCTGTGAAAGATTTTGCATTTCAAGCATTATTCGATTAAATCGACTCTCTGTCGTCGCATAACCACGGTGTTGCATTGCCAATAAATCCTGAAGCCAGCTTAAAACCTTTTCTGAGTGACGGGTTAAACGAAAAACATACTCCTCTCGTTCCTCACTGTATGTTTTCGTAAGATACCTGTGTTCTTCATCGCACCACTCGTCCAAATATTCATTAGCTAATCTTTTAGGGGCATCAAAATCCTCAAGTTCCCGCATCTGCTCAATATGTTCTGAAAGAGTTGCAGCAAGCTCTTCCTCTGAGGCTTCCACCACCCCCCATTGCTTGAAGGTTTTAAAAAAGAAACCAGCAACGAAGGAACCCAGTCGGCCACGCATTAAGCGCAGAGCTGGTGATCCTTCAAAAAGGTGTAAGAAATCTTCGTCCATTCTAATCTAAATATTTGTTGATTAATTTAGAGTGATAACCCTGCACCTCAAGTCAAAGAGAAGTTATTACCAATCAGAAAACTTTGTGAAAAACATCTGCTAACCAGTTTACTTCAATAAGTAAAAGAAAAGTTTTTTATATTATTCCCAGAGCCTTATACGAGTAATTTTTTCATCTCCACCAATATATAGCGATCCATCTCGATAGACGATACTTTCTGCCTCTGTGCCAATTTCATAACGAGCAAGCTCAACCCCCAAGACCAAGTCAAACGCGCGAACCTCATTCAATTTACCCAATGCTATGAATAAACGCCCCTTTTCATCAAAAGCAACGCCACGGGGTTCCACCCCTGAGGGAGAAAAATCAACCAATGTCCATGAATCGACTAAAATAAAGTCATCTGGAATATCATAAACCACAACTCTTGAAGCCTCAGGTTCTGCCGCAACCAACTGTTTTCCATCCGGGCTGATCGCCAAACCTTGTACGCGAACCAAGTCGTCGTTTAGGATACCAACATATCCAATATCCGGCCTTATTCGGTAAATTGTCCCCGAATATGGGGAACTAACAAACAGGTCTCCATTATGGGCAACAGCCAAGTCCTTGACCGAACCAAAACGATATCCGTCATAAGAATCAGCTAAAATTTCAAGTTTATGGGCAGTTGGAGAAATCCGGAGTAATTTACCTGTGCCCGCATCCGCGACAAGTAACCGACCCTCATTATCAAACCGCAAACCTTCAGCTCGAGATGAAAATTCACCAACTGGTGAAACCCATTCAGTTAAATCAATAAACACCTGCTTTGTATTGTTTAAATCCAAAGCCAGCTTTCCAATCACCCCCTCTTTTTCAAAATTAGCAAAATACAGCTCACCATTCCTTGAAAAAGCAATTCCGCCACTTTGGTTGAGTGGCGAAACAACCACCTCCCTAGATACATCCTCATTGGATGGAAGAACATCACCATCACTTACAAGAGGTTGCACAATTTTTACTTTTGGCACCATCACGCACCCCACCCCACCCAATAAGGAGAGAAAGAAAACCGTGACAAAACAATCTAATCTGTGTTTCAAGTTAGTTTCAAAAGCTAACCCCCACAAAAATACTATCGCCACATTTCTTCAAAGAAAAAAATGCTCATTATGAAACTTTTATTATTAAGATGAACCAGCAATCAATTATCCATGCACAAAAAGCGTGGTCTGAATGTGATGCAATTTTCATTGGAGCAGGGGCAGGAATGGGAGTTGATTCTGGCCTGCCCGACTTTCGGGGCAAATCAGGATTTTGGAAAGCTTACCCTCCCTTGGCTGAGATGGGAATAGAGTTTGAAGAAATGGCGAACCCACATTGGTTCCTTGAAAACCCTCGACTGGCTTGGGGCTTTTATGGCCACAGGTTTAACCTTTACCAAAAAACCCAACCACACAATGGATTCCATGTTCTACTAACAAAATTTAAAGAAGGAAATATTCCAATGTTTGTATTAACTTCGAATGTGGACGGACACTTCCAAAAAACAGGGTTTAAGGAAGATCAAATCATGGAATGCCATGGCTCTCTTATGCATTTTCAATGCATTGAAGAATGCGGGCAGCCCATTTGGCCAATCAGCCCAGATTTACACTTACAAATTAACCCCGATAATTTACTCGCCAAAGAACCGTTACCAAGTTGCCCTCAGTGTGGTTCCCTTGCACGGCCAAATATTCTTATGTTTTCAGACTTTGCCTGGGATGGTACCCGAACTTATGACCAAAAACAAAAATTTGAGAAATGGATTGAAAAATTCAAAAACAAAAACCTCCTTATTATTGAGTTTGGTGCGGGCACTAATATCCCAACCGTTCGCCTAACTTGTGAAGAGGTCTATCAATCTGCAGGGAATCATTTCATCAGAGTTAACCCTAGAGAATCCGAGTGTGGATTAAAAAATACAATCTCCCTGCCCATGGGTGCAAAAGATGCCCTAAAAGCGATCTCTGAGAATCAATAAAGAATGCCCCGAGGGATAATGTAATTTCAATTCTATTAAGATAGCAGGTTGAGAAGACTATTAGCAGTAGTCATTAGCAACCCATCGATTTATTTCTCTAATTTAACAAGAAACAAATCTTTCATCTTTTTGGCAGAACCAATTATTTCCAGATCATACTGAACATTACCCGTGGAAATTGCATCCCCTCCGCCATGACCAGTCAGTTCAAAAAGATAATACGGTTCATCCCGGTCCACCTCGACGAGACAAGTGTAAAAGAGAGAGGGTTGACCAAGCAAAGGGTCGGGGAAATCATTACTGAAATCTCTTGGAGCATTAATCTCCACGCAAAGCACAAATTCATTTCCTTTCCCTGCTTCCAAATATGGGTCAAGAGCGAAGCGATGAGATTCTGTTGCTCCACTCACTGCATCAACTTCACCGGAAGGCTTAATACCTGATAGTAATGTGTAACGATGACGCCAAAGGGGAAGAATATGACTGCGTTGCGTTTTATAATCATCCCAAAGAGGAACTTCTGAGTAGGCAAGTGACTGCTCCAGATAAAGAGTTTCAATCATTGAACCTATGGTACTCTCCGCCCAAACCGCAATGGAGGGCATAGGATTCAACTCCTGTTGAAAGCTCAGAAGAATAGATAATCCACTCCCATTATTTTCCTGACTTTCACGAACAATCCATTTTCGGTGTGGAGCAGGTTCTTCAAAACCAACAAGGCTCGAAGATCTTACAATTTGCGAACTGTTTCTATGTTCATAACTGTTATCGATTAACCAGGATGCAGGTGGAATACTTGAAACAGAACCGTAAACTAAAAAGCCAAACACGGAGCCAAAAAGAATAACCTGTAGTCGAAGGGATGCACCTTGCTTACCCTTGGTAATTCGATTTTTGAAGTATGGTAATCTTGCCAGCAAATGCATTATCACAAGAACCAGAGTTACAAAACCGGCAATGATATGAATTTGGGTGACGGTAATGGAAAATGGACGCAAGTATGCAAGAACACCGGTTACTGCCAGTACGGAAAAGCTAAACAAAAGGCCAAAATTGACCAGGTGCCTCATCTAACTGTTAATGCCCACTCTTACTCGGGTTATTAACCAGTTTTGTCCCATCGAAACCGATCAATTTTCTTAATTCCTTGATATGTGACTTACCAACCTCTTTGGGGTTTGCCCCATGCTTTTTGCATAAAACCGCTGCAAAACCAGTAGCAATTCCCATTTGCCCGCAGGTATTCATAACCCTTGGTCCACAGAGTCCAACATGAGTGCAGCTAAAGCATCGACCTGCCATCATTAAATTTGAAAGATTTCTTGAATAAAAACTACGAAAAGGAATGAAGTAGTAACCTCCAGTTTTATGAAACATAGCCGTGGATAGGAAATCCTCTTTTGCTCCTTTTAGCTTCCTTTGGTAATGCCCATCCACCTCTCTTTTCTCAACAACAACAGCATCCGGGAATTCCCTACGCTTTACGGCATCGTGCATATCGTAAATATGATCTCCCATTAAACGACGGGACTCACGCTTCCCACCAACATAGGCGACCCATTTCAATTTATTCGGAGCATATTTCGGGTTTTTCTTAGCATTGGAAAATGAGCCAAATATTGCACGCAATATGTGATCGCGAATTTCTTCCGCATCATCAACCTGATTTAAATTATTATCTGAATACTCCCAGAACCACTCTCCCTTAGAAGCAACATGTTTACCAGACACCGCCGTGGCCCACGGCACCTTAGGGAAATCCTGTTTTTGGTTGGTTCGCTCGCTATTCCATAAAACACTTGTTCCCATGACACGGTTGTCCGCTTTTTTCGGACTCCACAAATCACCATATTTGTCCCATCCTTCATCATGTTGGGAAGCTGCTTCTCGGCCATAGCGATAGTCAGCTCCAGCCCAGTAACCCAGCCAACCGTCTCCTGTCGCATCAATAAAAACCGGAGCACGAAATCTTTTAATTCTACCGTCCGTTACCTCTCTAGCCTCTACACTGAGAATTTCATCTCCCTTCTTTTCAATACCGCAGGCCGTATGATGGGCAAATAGATCGACTCCGGATTCTGCCATCGTTTTTTCTCTTTTAACCTGATCAACTTTGGCTTTTTGATCTCCATTTGGATAGTGATAGGTGTCTATCGATTTGAGAATGTCTGAACCGTACCCATGGATGCCAAGCGTATGAACACGGATTTCCTGGCTTGCGTTACCTCCAAATAGCGGGCGGTCCTGAATCACCGCGACCTTTAAACCTTGAGAACGAGCGGCAAGTGCAGCTCCACAACCGGACATACCCCCTCCAACAACAACAAGGTCGAAAGACAACTCCTCGACTTTTTCCAGCGACCGCCCGGTGAGCACATCCTTCCAATCAGATAATTCCTTCAAATCGTCGTCTGGCAAAGACGGGTTTGGTTCCTGGGTAAAAAATATTGCATCACACCGGCCATCGAACCCAGTTAAGTCGCGAAGAGAAATTTTGGTTTTACCAGCTTTAGCAATTTCAACCGAGCCTCCGGACTGCCAGTGCCAGGATTCCTCAGCTTCACCAAAAGTTATCTTTAGAGGCTTATTTTCAACCAAGACATGAAAACGTCCCGGCGACTGCCACTCTCCTTTACACCAGTCCCTATTCCTGACCCAGACATTCCATTTACCTGACGCAGGCAAATCCACTTCAGTCTCTGCATCTTCAACCGGTTTACCCATTCCATGAGCCAATAGATAATTTCCACCCATTTGTAAATAATGCTGGGTATCTATTTTCCAACCACCCGTTTTGGCAAAGGAGGAGGCCTCAAGCAATACACCTGAACGACTTAACGCGGAACTGGGCTTGGCCCCTATCAGATAATTTGGAACAGAAAGAGAGGCAACCCCGACCCCACCGATTACGCGAAGAAATTCTCGCCTTTTTGAAGTTTGTTTTTTCATAGTTTTGTTAGAATTATAAGAAGATTAAGAAAGTATATCCTTGATAAGATGTCCGTGAATATCGGTTAAACGAAAATCTCTGCCCTGAAATGGATAAGTGAGTTTTTTGTGATCCACTCCCATAAGATGCATAATTGTGGCGTTTAGATCATGTACATGTACTGGGTTCTCGGTAATGTTATAACAATAATCATCCGTGGAACCATAAGACATACCTTTTTTAATTCCTGCTCCCGCCATAAAAATCGTGAAGCATCTGGGATGATGATCCCGGCCATAATTTGTTTCTGTCAATTTACCCTGTGAGTAAATTGTCCGGCCGAACTCTCCACCCCAAACAATTAAGGTATCTTCCAAAAGTCCTCTTTGTTTAAGGTCTTTGATCAAGGCAGCTGTTGGCTGATCCACATCCCGGCACTGTCCCTTAATTGCATTGGGTAAACCACCGTGATGATCCCATCCCATGTGAAATAACTGAATGCATCGAACATCTCGCTCGGCCATTCGACGGGCAAGCAGGCAGTTTGCTGCATAAGTTCCCGGCTTCAAAACATCGGGTCCATAACTGTCCAAAATATGTTTTGGCTCCTTGGAAACATCCGTTAATTCCGGTACACTTGTCTGCATACGAAAAGCCATTTCATATTGCGAAATACGGGCATCAATCTCGGGATCTTTGACTAACTGATGATCCTTTCGGTTGAGCATAGCCAATTCATCCAGCATATCCCGCCTCATGCTACGGTTCATTCCCTTCGGATCAGATAAATAAAGCACTGGATCACCCGAATTTCTGAATTTCACTCCCTGGTGTTGAGTGGGAAGAAAACCGGCTCCCCAGAGTCGATCGTATAGTGGTTGATCATTTGGGCGACCCGTACCCCATGAAGTTAGTACAACATAGGACGGCAGTTCCGCATTTTCGGTTCCCAGACCATAACTTAACCACGAGCCGATACTCGGGCGGCCAGCTAACTGATGTCCGGTTTGGCAAAAAGTGATCGCAGGATCATGATTAATTGCCTCGGTATGCATTGATTTAATAAAACACAACTCATCAGCTTGCTTTGACAAGTGAGGCAAAACATCACTCATCCACTGCCCTGACTGGCCATATCGGGCAAATTTAAAAATACTGGGAGCGACCGGAAAATTTTTCTGACCCGATGTCATCGTTGTCAAACGTTGCCCTTTACGAATGGATTCGGGTAAGTCCTCACCACGCACCTTTTCCATTCCCGGTTTTGGATCAAAAAGGTCCATCTGAGAAGGTGCACCTGACTGGAATAAATAAATAACCCGTTTCGCTTTGGCTGGAAAATTGGGAAAGCTCTGTAAACCAGGATCTTTGGCTTGTACTTTTTGCGAGGATAATAATCCGGCCAATGCAGTTGCACTAAGTGCCGCCGCTCCATTGCGAAGAAAAATTCTCCGATTCAAAAAATCCTGTGTTGATGAAAGATTTGTTTTGGAAGTGAGTAACTGATTAAAATGATTCATTTTTAAAACTCCTAATCTTTGGTTATAACACGGTCTAGGTTTAAAAGCACATTTGCGGTGATAGTATAAGCGGCTAAGTCGGCGGGATCTAAATTTTCATCCGGCTTCTTCTTTCCATGGGAAATCATAAGTTTTGCAGCCTCCTGGCGTTCCTGAAAATAAATTTTTCTGTCTTCAAATCCTTTTTGTAATAAAGAAAGAGTCTGCTTATCAGGACTTCGTGATGTGGCTAAACGATAACCAGTGGTTAATCGGTCACGAATACCTGAACCTCCTTCCTTCATCATTCTCTCGGCCAAACTCCTTGAAGCCTCAACATAGGTAATCTCATTTAACAGAGCAAGAGCCTGCAATGGCGTGTTTGTACGTGAACGTTTGGGGTAGCATACTTCACGGTTTGGTGCATCGAACAAAAGCATCGATGGAGGAGCAGCAGTGCGTTTCCAAAAAGTGTACATACTTCTTCGATACAAACCCTCGCCCTCATCTGCTTTATACTTCGTTAAATTCCCATAACGGTTAGTTTCGGACCAAACCCCCTCAGGCATGTAGGGACGTGTACTTGGTCCACCAACTTTTTTAATCAACAACCCACTAGTCGCCAGAGCTTGATCCCGAACCAATTCACCATGCAATCGGAAACGGGGCCCCCGGGCCAACAGTCGATTCTCCGGATCCTTTCTAAAATAACTATCCGGAGCTGAAGAATTTTGACGATAAGTTTTACTCAGCATAATAAATTTAATCATGCCTTTCATATCCCATGCCTGCGCAGGCCTTCCGTTTATTTGAGGTAGTGCCGAAGGCTTGGCAAATTCTACCGCCAACCAGTCAAGCAGTTCTGGATGAACCGGCCATTCTGCCTGCGAACCAAAATTTTCTGAAGTCTTCACAATACCCACACCAAATAAACGCTCCCAAATCCTGTTTACCCAAACGCGGGCAGTTAAAGGATGATCTCCCGATACCAACCATCGAGCTAAACCGAGACGATCATTAGGCTGACCTTCAGGCAACGGTGGTAAAGCTGCGGGTAGTGACCTTCCTACTTTTTTAGTAGGTTGATCATATTCACCACGATTTAAAATAAATGCATCCCTTGGTGCGGGCTTCTCCTTCATAATCATCGTACTTGGCACCTTAGCCATAAAA
>JABGWZ010000273.1 GCA_018675995.1 Opitutia bacterium
GAAACACTCCGTTGCTCGCCTAATTGGAGCTCCTCCCGGGTATGTCGGATACGAAGAGGGTGGCCAGCTAACCGAGGCGGTTCGGCGCAAACCCTATTCGGTTATACTTTTCGATGAAATCGAAAAGGCTCATCCTGATGTCTTTAATGTTTTACTTCAATTGATGGACGATGGACGCCTGACGGATTCACAGGGGCGTACTGTGGACTTCAAAAATGTGGTGGTTATTATGACCTCGAACGTGGGTAGTCGTTATTTACAGGATAATGTCATCGATAATGAAATTTCCGAATCCGCACGTGAATCTGTAATGGCTGACTTGCGGGACCATTTTCGTCCCGAATTCCTCAATCGGATTGATGACACCGTTCTCTTTAAACCTCTTTCCCTAGAAGAAATTACCGAAATTGTAGACCTCTTGCTTACTGGTCTGAATAAGCGACTTGAAGATCGAAAGGTTTCAGTTGTTTTTACAGATGCTGCCAAGAAATGGATTGGAGAAAAAGGATACGACCCGACCTACGGGGCACGTCCTCTCAAAAGATTTTTACAGAAGCAAGTCGAGACTCAACTTGCTCGAGCTTTGGTTGCCGGTGAAGTGGAGGAAGGGAGTAAAGTCGCTTTTTCTGTGAAGGATGATATTTTGGTGATGAAGGTAAGTTGAATTATCCAAGCAGCATGTATAACTGGCAAGTCGGTCACTCTTTTAGCAGTTGAATCCCAACACCGTAGTAGATCGGCTGCAAAATTCATTACAATTTGATTCAAATTTTGTAATGGCAAAGGTTATTTACAAGTCTTAAGATGTGTGAACTTAAAACTTAATTATTTAATGAAAAAATCACCCCTCGCTATCTTCCTTCTTTCCTTCCTTTTTTTCTTTGGTTGTGCCAAAGATGACAACAATACAGAAAAAGAATTAGAAGTATTACCCCCGCTGATGCCAGAAATGGAATTTTCTGGTATAGAATCAAAAGCAATTGGTTATATAAAAACGATTTCACTTCCTAAACTGATCCAAAAAGCGGTGAGTGTTGCTCAGGCGGTTAAGCCGGGACCTCAAGTGGCCATGCTTCCTGCGATGGCGGGCTTGGCACTAGGAGATCCCGCACTTACTTCGGTGGATCAGGACGCACCGGTTACTGCTTTCGTATTTGACGATTTTTCGCTGGGTGGTTTGCCCAGTTTTGTCTTGGCCATGAAATTATCTCCCGAAAGTCCGGTCATTAAACAGGCTGAGAATATGAGTATGCAAACTATGGAAGTGGATGGTTGGACATTAGCGACGATGAACCCCCAATTATTTAAGGAAGTGGAAGATTGGTCATCCTTATTATCCTTTGCGAAAGAAAGCCCTGAGGAAGATATTGAATTGGTAATTTCTATGAATGTTTTTTGGGAAAATTTGCCCAAAATGAAAGAGTCTGCATTAGAGGCGATTGAATTCTCTACTCTTTCTTCAGGTTTAAAGATAGATGCAGGTCAGATTGTGGCGGTGCTACTTGATGAATTGGCCACGACTGAGGCAACTAAAATAGAACTTATGCTTTCAGAAGCCGAAATTGGTTTTAGAAGCACACTTTCAGCAAAGACAGAAACAGCATTGTTTACATTTTTGTCATCCAAGAGAGAACATCATTCCATGGAAGCGTCCAAATATATCTCAAGAGATGGATGGATGGATATGCTAATTTCTTTTAACGCTGATAGTATGTCTATTTATTTTAATCATTTGTTCAGTCTGCTTAAAGAGAGTGTTAAAAATGAGGAATGGAAGAATGGTTTCTCTAAATTTATTACATTAATGGATAACAGCATTCAGTTATACGGTGGCCAAGTTGCCACGAGTTACCGAAATTCTGCTAAGGGAAAAAATCCCATTAGTTTTGTTCAAGTCGGTGAAGTGAAAGGAAGTGTGGAAGAATTTAATAATGTGATGAATGAATGGGTAGTTTTATTAAAAGACATGTTTTCGATAATTGATCCAGGAAACGATTTTAATATAAACTATGAGATTAATTTGACTGAAGATTCCGAAATAGACGGATCACAGGTGTATCGTTTTGGAATGAAAATGAATGCGAACGATAGCGAATTAGATACTCTGCTTTCTTCCTACACTGATACAACTTCTTACTATATGGTTCGGGACGGATTTTATTTCATGACCTCATCAAAGCGTGATTTAAAAGAACTTTATAATTCTTTTAAAAATAAAAAACCAATTGAGGGGAACCTTGCTTCCGAGATGACATTGGAACCCGGTCAGTTTATGTCTTGGCGTCTTAATTTAGCTGGGTATGCCGAAATGGTTATGAGTATAATCAATTTTGGAGGAGTTAATATTATGGGAGAGACCATTGAAGGTTTAAAAGAGTTAAAAATTCCTCCGGTCACTGGAAGTGCATATCTGGGGGGAGGAAGAGTGTCTACCGAGATTCGTATACCCCTCGAATCGATTAAGGCAGGTGTTGACTATTTTGAGAGCATGAAACCGATTGAATCTGAAATTGATGAAGATATTCCCGAAGTGGAAGGGGAATAAAACTTTTTAGATTTTCTTGATTTTGTTGGTGCTCGTTTAATCGAGCAATTTGTTGACCGAGTTTTTAATGACGATTCGATTGATCAAAATATATATCAATCCATAGAGCACGATATACGCAATGGTTTCAAATGAGAGCCCCGATTGTAAGGTAATACCATATTCATATGCTAGCTTGAGTAAGAGAGATTTAATTCCGTATCCAGCAATAACTGAACCAGTCAGAATAAAAAGAAAAAGTGTTAGGAAGCGTGAAAAGATCACATTGGAAACCTGACTCTGGGAAAAGCCAAGAAGGAGTAAATTTTTTGCCTGTTCGCTTGCCTGAGCAACCACCAAACGAAAACTTGTTGCGAAGGTGGCAATAGAAAGTAGAGAGAGAAGGGCCCCAATAACCGCAATTCCGAGGAAAATTGCTTGGGTTGCTTTTTTAATAATATCCTGCTCGGGAAATTCCCGGTTAATCTCGAAACCATTTTGCTGAATATAAGATGTAAGAGATGAACTTGGGTTATCTTCGATTTCCAGAATGATTCGAGATGGTCCAGCTTTCTTCTTTTTTTCAGAAAGAGCTTGTAAGGCAGGAGTCCGCTCGGCTGGATTTTCGAGTGGGGAAATTTCCCAGTTTTTAAACTCAGGTTCGTCCCGGAGTGAGGCAAGGGAGGAACGGGTAAGGGGGGGGCCTTCAATGGAACCATTTTTCCAAAGAAAGAAAAAGTCGTTCGCTTCGGGTTGGCCAAATTTTTTATTGGCCCATTTTAGAAAGTTTGCTGGGACTAATACACTGTTTATTCTTTTGCTGAATGCCACAAATCGACCACTTAAGGTGGTCTCCCTGTTTTTGCCAATAAAGAGTTCGATGGGCATACCGGTAGCAGCTTCAGTTGAAAGGGCAGGGTATTCAACCCGTGAAGGAGCGAGACCAAAATTCCAGAGATCTAGATAAAACTTGGGAACCATGATGGGGACGACTTCAGAGTTTTCATTCCAATTCCAATCCTTGGGGATGAAGTCAAGAAACTCATCGGGGATGGATTCAAAAAAAAGATCGGTCTTGGCTGCTGCCCCCAACCCGACTTTTCCGGACGGCCATATATACAAGGTGAGGGGGAATTGATTACGAATAAATCCACCAATTTTTTTGACGCCATCAAGTGCTTTGATCTTATCTAATTCATCACTCGTAAATGTACGTTCATTTTTGCCGAGGTTGACCAAGGCACCACCTTCCACTTTTTTATTTAGGGTCAAGTAATTCTTTGGTACCTCTCTATCTTTTAAGATAGAGGAAGTATCCTGATAGAATTGAATGGCAATGATGAGTAGGGTAGACCCAATCAGGCATCCAAGGGAAGCAATCCAGAGTTCACGTTTGGGGCCAGACACATTGAGACAGGAACTCAGAGAAGATTTTGAAAAGGAATGCTTCACAGGGATAGGATACGATCAATAACAAGGGGAGGAGTTTCCCCAAGAGAAGTAAGAAGGACGGTGGCCTGATTGGTCCGGGCAATTTCATTGATTAAGTTAGATGCAAGATCGGTGTTTTCCTGATCAAGGTGACTGAAGGGTTCGTCCAAAAGAAGTAACTTGAAGGGCTTGCGTAAAGTTCTGATCAAGGCAATCCGCTGACGCTGTCCGAAAGACAGGGTTTCCACTGGTTTGGTAAGAAACCCTTCCATGCCCAGTTGCTTGGCCATTTCCAATCCACTAGGCACATTTTGGTTAATCTGGGGAATTAATTCAATATTCTCGCAGGCACAGAGTTTGGGGAAGAGTTTGAGTTCCTGGAAGAGCAGGGCAATTTGAGTGCTTCTCAATGATGTCCAGTTGTATGTAGTTTGTTTTTGAATATTTTCCCCGTCCATAATCACTTCCCCTGAAAAATCTTTTCTCAGTCCGTACAAAAGATGGAGCAGGGTAGATTTTCCTTTTCCCGAATGTGCTGATATGAGATTAAAAGTTCTAGGTTCAATTTTTAACTGGGTCCCCCAAACCTCAGAGCGTTCGATCATCTCTTTTGGGATCGGTTCGGGTATGACTTGATTCAGTTCAATTAACATGGAAGGAGGGAAAGTATGTTTTGATGGAAGATCGCTTCTTCTTCGTTTTTATTAAGTTTGGCAACGCTAAGGATTTCATTTCGAAAAGTCGAAAAATCAGGAGTTGATTGAATATTTGGGTAAATTCGTAGTGGATAGTCTGTACCCCAAAGGATTTTATGATAACCCACGACATCAATCAGTTTTCGATAAAGGCTTGAATCATATAGGAGTGGGCAAGCAGCCAGGTCATAGTAAACATTGTTGAGCTCCTTTTGAATCCTTGGATTAAGTTCATAAAACGGAAATAATCCACCAGCATGGGAAAGAATAATTTTTAATGTAGGATATTCGCGGGCAAGCCAATGAAAGTCTTCAAATGGAGTTGCTGTACGCCCAGGATAATCATGACCGACCGGTTCCGTGACATGAAAATTGATCGGCCATCCGTTTTCGCAGGCAAATTCTACGCATTTAATCCAGGATGGGTTTTTTATGGTGAATCCCTGAACTCCGGGGTGGCATTCCCCGATTCCCACAAAGCCCTGACCCAGCCTTCTTTTTAACTCTTCAATGGGTTCCGGCATTACAGGATGAATCGATGCAAAAGCATAAAATCTTTCGGGGTCCTCCTTGATCCATTTGTAATGCCAATCGTTATGTTGAATACATGAATTAGGATTTTCCCAGTACCAACCAAGCAAAACAGATTGGCTTATCGATGCAGCATCCATATCCGTTATCATCCTCTGCCTTGATGCCCATCCCTGTAATTTCGAACCCTGAGAGGGATCGACCAACTCGAGCCAATGGGATTCACCCTGTTTTTGAGCAAACTTCCTTGGGTTGGAATATACTTCTGGTGGGTATCGGTGAGTATGGGAATCAATCATTTCCAAGTGCAAAATTAATTTGTCCTAAATTTAAAGATTAAATGAGAAGCTTTACCATCCAAAATTTAGCTCACCCAATATGGGCGGGAAACTAGAAATTTGATTTAATTAACGGAGCCTGCTTGTTGGTTACAGGATTCAAGTTTTCGTGCCAAAGCAGTTTCGATAAATGAAGCGAAGAGTGGATGTGCTTTGTTAGGTTTCGATTGAAATTCAGGATGAAATTGAACAGCGACAAACCACGGGTGCCCCTTCACTTCGATAATTTCTACAAGGTCACGATCAGGATTAACTCCAGAAATAACAAGACCTGCTTCTTCAAGCTGCTGACGATACTCATTATTAAATTCGAAACGATGCCGGTGTCTTTCTGTGACTTCCTCTTTTCCATAGGCAATCGAAGCTAAGCTATCTTTTTTAAGGACACATGGACAAGCTCCTAGTCTCATGGTTGCTCCTTTATCTTTAACTTCTTTTTGATCACCCATAATATCAATTACAGGATGTGGAGTATCAGTATTAAATTCTGTGCTATTTGCATCAGTTAATCCAACTTGGTTTCGGGCAAAATCAATCACGGCAATTTGCATGCCCAGGCATAATCCAAAATAGGGCACATTGTTTTCCCGGGCATATTGAGATGCAATAATTTTTCCTTCGGTTCCACGGTCCCCGAATCCCCCAGGAACTAAAATACCATCCAAATCTGATAAAAGAGCGTCTGGTCCATCCCTTTCAATATCTTCGGCATCAATATATGAAACTTCGACCTCACAGTCATTTCTTATCCCACCATGAACAATAGATTCGTTTACAGAAAGGTATGAATCCTGAAGGTCCATGTATTTGCCCACCATTCCAATCTTAATCTTATGTTTTGGATTTAATAGGCGATGAACAACTTCCTCCCAGTCATCCTGTTTAGGGAGAGGTGCATCAAGACCCAGAATGGAAATGACTAATTCATCTAATCCTTCTTTCTTAAGCATGTGTGGGAGTTCGTAGATGGAATGATTAACATCCTGCTCCTCAATAACAGCTTCTTTTTTGACACTACAGAATAAGCTTATTTTTTCTCGAATTTCCTCGGTAATGGGTTGTTCGGTTCGGCATACCAAAATATCAGGTTGGATGCCGATTTCTCGTAGCTTTGCCACACTTTGCTGAGTTGGCTTGGTTTTTAACTCACCCGCAGCACGCAGGGAGGGAAGTAAGGTCATGTGAAGAAAAAGAACATTTGCTTTCCCCACTTCTGATGCAAACTGGCGCATTGCTTCGGTGAAGGGTAAACCTTCAATATCTCCAATTGTTCCGCCAATCTCTGTAATTAATACATTTACCCCTTCCCCGGCCGCATAAATTCGATTCTTAATTTCATTAGTAACATGAGGAATTACCTGAACTGTTTTACCCAGATA
>JABGWZ010000284.1 GCA_018675995.1 Opitutia bacterium
CGATTGCTAAGTGTACTTACTGGTTTGCGTAATCGAGGAAATACTGTGGTTGTTGTTGAACATGATGCAGAAACATTACTTGCCTGTGATCACCTGATTGAAGTTGGTCCAGGCCCTGGTACAGAAGGTGGTCGGTTAATTTTTTCAGGGGATGTGAATGCGTGTATGAGGTCAAAAGAGAGTACTTCAGGACCATTTCTTTCCGGTTTGGAAAAAGTTGAAAAAGATGTGGCAGAGAAAAAGCCGGGTAAGGCTCAACTAGTTGTCCGTTCTGCCCGTGCGAACAACCTAAAGAATATTGATGTCTCTTTTCCGGTTGGACTTTTATCCGTGGTTTGCGGTGTTTCAGGTTCTGGTAAGAGCACTCTTGTTAATGAGGTGCTTGCGAAAACGGCTGCAAATCAATTGCACCGGGCGAAACAGTTTCCGGGTGCTCACTCCGGAATTGAGGGATTGGATCATTTTGAACAGGTGGTGAGGGTTGACCAATCTCCAATTGGTAAGAGCCCGCGCTCAAATCCTGCCACTTATGTCAAACTTTTCGATTTGTTGAGAAAATTATTTTCTCAATGTTCCCTAAGTCGTGTACGCGGATACAAACCCGGGCGTTTTAGTTTTAATCTCCCTGGTGGTCGTTGTGAACGATGCAAGGGTGATGGAATGGTTAAGTTAGATATGCAGTTTCTTGCTGATGTCTTTGTTGAATGTGAGAGTTGCAAGGGGCAGCGTTATAATAGGGAGACTTTAGAAGTGAGATTTCGTGGTTACAATATTGCCGATATTTTGGGCATGACTGTTTCAGACGCCCGAGACATATTTTTAAAACATCCTTCAATTTTAGCTAAGCTTGATACCTTGGAAGCAGTTGGACTCGGCTATTTAAAGCTTGGGCAGGCTGCAAACACTCTTTCCGGAGGAGAAGCACAGAGGTTGAAGTTATCATTGGAACTTAGCAGGAAACAGAGTGGAAAAGCTTTATATTTATTGGATGAACCAACAACAGGTTTACATTGGGTCGATGTACAGAGACTGATGGATTTATTATTTAAATTAAGAGACGCAGGAAATACTTTGATCGTAATCGAGCATAACCTGGATGTTATTCGGCTCGCTGACCACCTGATTGAGATTGGTCCGGTCGGTGGCATCGAAGGGGGAGAACTGGTTTTTGCTGGTAATCCTGAAGCTATGGCAAGTCAGGAAAGTTTAACGGGTATTTCTCTGCGAAAGCACCTTGCCGTTAAATAAGCAAAATTTTAGACTGTAACGATTATGAAGTCTGAAAATAAGACCGACCGTAATTCAAAAGATTTGCTTTCAGTTAAAAGAGAGGAGTTTTGGCATTTGTGGAGAAAGCGCGGTTTGTTACTTATTGCACTGCTTCTTTTGGTTGTTCCTTTGTATGGTACCTTTTCTCCTCTTTTTAAATTTATTCTTTTTGCGGTCTCATTGGCTGCATTAACATATCCAATTTTTTATCGTCCTGTTGAACATCTAGGAAAGAAGTTACTCCCCAATTTTGAGCCAAGACGCAGATCCGAGCTTTGTGCGGTATTGGCAACGATTTCTCTGCTTATTGTGCTTTTCTCACCTTTTTTGTTAATCATTTGGGAAGCATCCAGTCCACGACAAGGAATGATTGATACTATGTTATCGATAGCTCTTGGTGAAGAAGAAGGTCGGGAAGCACTCCTGCAAAGCATTTCTGCGAGAATCCGGGAAATACATTCGATTTATCCACGTCTTCCCATTGACGAGGAAAAAACAGTTCAATTCGTTTCTAACTTAGTTGGGGATACAAGAGAGTTTTCTGGTACATTTCTCGAATTTTTATTTAAGGGAACGCAAGGTTTCGTCGCAGAACTTGCTCTTGCATTGATTGCTCTTTCTTTTCTTTATGCACATGGCTCAAGTTTTTTACGAGGAGCCATGAAGATTGGTGGTTTCGAACAGGCTGAAGTTCATGCCTGGCTCAGCCTTCATCGTAAAATCACGCTACGCTTACTCAGTGATACTGTACTTACTTCGCTAATACGTGGTACTGCATTGGCATTAGTTGCCCATTTTGTGGGTGGCTTCTTTTTTATCCCAGTTTTCTTACTTGGTGCTTTTGTTGGGCTGGTACCAGTTGTTGGTAGTGCGATGGTTTGGTTGCCGTTATCCTCCTTGGTGTGGTCAAGAGGGGAGCCCATGACTGCATTAACTATGGCATTTTTGAGTGTGCTGTTTAATTATTTTATCAGCCAAATACGAATGCGTATGGGACGAAGGCTCCACGAGCAGGGTGCCTGGCTCAGCTTTATGCTTTTCTTGGGAATTATTGGTGGAATTTTATCCTATGGCCCGCAGGGTTTTGTAATAGGTCCAATGGCAGTTATTTTGGC
>JABGWZ010000285.1 GCA_018675995.1 Opitutia bacterium
CCCGGTCAAGCGATTGGTTTTATCGATGACCTCCTGCTCCATTGTGGAATCCATCGACAGGGTATCATTTAAAAGATAAATGAAATTTTTGGAGGATGATTTTGGATTGTAAGGTTCAGAAAAAAGATAAAGGGCACGGGCCGGACGGGTCATTCCAACATAAAACTTACACAGGCTCTCAAATGCGGATGCCTCTTCATCATTTGTTAACATACTAGATAAAAAAGGATCCGCTTCCTGAAGGAATTTCTTGGGCTTCGCCAATACCCAGTCAAAACCGAGTCCCGACTTCGCTAATGATTTGTATAATTCAATTCCGTTCCCTGAACGGTGACCACCTGTGTTTCTTAAACTTCCACCACCCAGGTCTGGCATAATAACCATATCAAAAGTCAGCCCTTTCGAGCCATGAATAGTCATTGCCCGAATACTCGATTCCATTGCTCCCTTCGATGCTTCAGTTCGACGGGCAAAATCGAGGAAAAGGTCAATATTCTTACCCCCATTTTGGTCAAAAGACTGGGCAATAGTCAGAATTTCCTCGAGTCGTTTGCGAACAAATGCTTGGGCTTCCTCCTCCACATCTTCCAAAGCTTGTTCTCCCCACTGTCTGACGAAAGAAGCAAATCCACTTTCGTACACCTTCGTCCTTACTTCCTCCAGAATTGTATCCAGCGAATCCGAATCTGCTTCCATGAACGGACACATTTTCAAGTGACCGATCGCCCAGTTATCGGTGGGATGAACTGCAGCACGTAGCAACGATAATAAATACTGGGAGAATCCATTATCCCGGGCGGGTAAAGAACCAACCTCCTCCTCCACTGGCATACCGGGCAACTCCCTTCTTAAAAAATCCACTAATTCACGGGCAGTTTTTCTCGTTTGTGTAAGAATTGCACAAGTCCATCCGCGGTTTACCGGATCAACTTCGCGAAGCAGGTCGGCGATTGCCCGGAAGCGCTCATCCTCGTCCTTCGTTGTCCACCAGGCCACATGACCAGTGCTATTTTTTGTTTTTTCAGAAGGGATATGAGTTTTCCAAATTTCATTCCACCTCGAGACTAAAATACTCGGATCAGCCTTGGAACCAAAGACCTGATTCACCGCCCCCAAAACATCGAGCCCGGAACGCCAGGATTCGTTCATATTTTCAATCTCTAAACGGGACTGAAATTCTTTCTCCAGGTATCCAAACAAACGGGAGTCTCCTCCCCGCCAGCCATAAATTGCCTGCTTTTGATCACCCACACAAAAAAACATTCGTTCATCCTCCGGATTATAAAGAACCTCCTCAAGCAGGGGCTCGATCACTGCCCATTGACTGGGCGAAGTATCCTGGAATTCATCCAGCATCCAATGCTTGTATTTCCGGTCCAACCGATAATCCCGGTCCAATTTCTCCAGTTCATTTTCTGAATTGGTTAACAAAATGGGCAAGTCCGAGAACATGATGCCCCCTTTTTCCAAAACCTTTTTATTGTAACTGTTTACCACCCGTTTGAGCAGGGAATAAATCCCCTGGGTGCGCATCCCATAAATTTTTAATTCCTCTCCAATGATATGAGCAGACATACGCCTCACCGCTTCGACCCATTCACCACGAATCTCATAATCCTTTCGGGAGTAGTAGTCCAACGATGGCTTTTTTCCCATCACCCCCTTAAACAGTCTTTGAAAACCAGTGCTATTCTTCGACAAATCTGCCCCCGGACTCCAATTACGAAATTCCCCGAGAGCTTTTAGAACTCCTTTCTGAGCCGAAGGCGTCATGGCCGGTTCAAAACTGGCAGTTCCATCCTCCAACCATTCAACTGCCTGCTTGTAGTCATCCGCGGGGTCGTAATTTCCCGGCAACTGTTTCCAATGAGAATCATCAGGCCAGAGCTGTTCAACCGAGCCCCAGTTTTTCGAATCCGGACACTGGGCGAGAAAATTCCGAAAAGAAAATCCAAGCTCGAGCATCCAAGGAAAAACCTCCCGATCCTCAGCTTCCATCCGGGCCTTGGCAAAGGCATCAATTAAGGTGGGACTCTCCGCGATACTTTCCTCAAAACACTGCCTCAAACAAAGGGCCC
>JABGWZ010000117.1 GCA_018675995.1 Opitutia bacterium
AGAGGTGGGAGAAAAGATCGGTGTAACGAGGGAACGAATTAGGCAACTTCAAGAGCAAGCACTCAGGCAACTGCGTAAAAACATGGCTACATTTGAGAAGCAAAGAACCGCCGAAGAGATACAAGAAGATAATCGGATTGAGGAAAGAGGAAGAATCCTCAAGGAAATCCTCAAACAGGCTAAAATAGTATAGACTTAGATTCCTAAAATTAGATCAAAAGTAAGGAAGTAAAACTACTCATCTTCACTCGCAGTCGCTTCGTCAAGTAAATCACCGAGAGAAGTTGTAAGATCTTCTCCAACCTCATCGTAGGCGGCAACTTCTTTAGCCAAAGCATCCTCATCATAATCAGCAGCTTTTATACTTAAACCAATTCGACGTTCCTCTTTGTCAATCTTGATAACACGAGCAGAGACTTCTTCGCCTTCGCTAAGATGATCTTTTATTTTCTCAACTCGTTCCTCGGTAATCTGGCTAATATGAACCAACCCATCAATATCGTGATCGAGTTGGATGAAGGCACCATATCCAGCGACTCGGGCTACTTTACCTTTAATTACATCTCCCATACGATAAAGCCTATCAATATCTTCCCAAGGATCTTGCGTTAATTGCTTCATTCCCAATGAGATTCGTTGGTTACTGACATCGACTTCAACTACAATTGCGTCAACTTCGTCGCCCTTCTTAACCATTTCGCTAGGATGATTAATTTTTCTAGTCCAACTCATATCGGAAACATGGACCATTCCATCAATTCCCTCTTCCAATTCTACAAAAGCACCGTATGAAGTGAGATTTCGGATCTTACCACGAACACGAGCACCAGGAGGATAATTATGAGTAGCCATATCCCATGGGTTAACATCAAGCTGTCTTAATCCAAGAGATATTTTTTGGTCGTCCTTTTGGATCCCGAGAACAACTGCATCAACTTCGTCTCCGACATTTAAAACCTCACCCGGTTTTGTAATTCTTTTTGTCCATGACATTTCGGTTACATGAACGAGTCCCTCAACACCTTCTTCTAACTCTATGAACGCACCATAAGGAACAAGATTTACCACTTTACCGCGAACTTTTGCATTGATTGGGAATTTTCCTTCAATGTCGTCCCACGGGTTAGATGAAAGTTGCTTCAAACCGAGCGACACTCGCTCTCTGTTAGTATCAATATCAATAATACAAACCGTAATCTCTTCACCAGTTTTTACCATCTCGCTGGGATGAGAAACTCGCCCCCAACTCATGTCTGTAATATGTAATAAGCCATCTAAACCATCCAAGTCAATAAATGCACCGTAATCTGTGATATTCTTAACCATACCGCGTCTAGTTTCACCCGGTTTGATCTTCGAGAGGATTTCTCTTTTCTTATCTTGTCGCCTCTCTTCAATGAGTTCCCTACGGGAAACAACAATATTTTTTCTCTCTCGGTTAATTTTAACGACTTTAAAATCAAAAGTTTGGCCAACAAATTGATCAAGGTTTTTTGGTGCCTGTATATCAACCTGAGAGGAAGGCAAAAAGGCATCCACTCCAATATTTACAACCAAACCACCTTTTACCTTGGAGCGAACTCGACCAGTGATAACCGATCCCTCTTCGCAGGTATTAACAATTTTTTCCCAATTTTTCTTTTGTTCAGCTTTGTCAAAAGAAAGTTGTGGATTGCCATCCCTATCTTCTAGTCGCTCAAGATAAACTTCTAAATCGGAACCAATCTCAAGATCTCCTAAATCTAAAAACTCGTGTGCAGGAATTGTACCTTCCGCTTTTCCGCCAAAATCAATAACAACTTCAGTTGGGCGGATTTCCATTATGGTTCCTGTAATGACGGAACCTTCTTTTAATAATTCGATTTTGCTCTCAGCGAGCAATTCTTCCATAATAGCACTCATAGCTTGGATGTAATATATGTCGTATGAATTTGGCTAAATCGCAGTTTGCGACCAAAATACAAACGGAGTTAAGGATTAATAGATTAAGAAAAAAAAGAACAATACCTTTTAAATACTAAGCAATACCAACTAGCAAGATAAAACTCTCTCTACTAGGTAGTTAGTCTATGGAACTAATTTATTGAGAGGAAACTCAACAATACCTTCTGCACCTGCTCTTTTCAATGCAGGTATCAACTCACGAGAAACTTTCTTTTCGATAACAGTTTCCAAAGCAACCCAAGACTCATCACTTAGAGTTGAAATTGTTGGATTTCTGAGTGCAGGAAGATCCTTCAAAATGTTATCCATTTTCGTCTTCTTTAAGTTGAGTTTTAAACCAACTTTTGAATCAGCCTGTAATGCTGCCTCAAGCATCATAGCAATATTTTCGATTTTCGATTTTTTTAATGGGTCAAGCATACTGTTTTTGTTAGCAACAAGAACCGTGTTAGTTTCCATAAGAACATCGATAATACGAAGTTTATTGGCACGTAGAGAGCTACCGGTTTCCGTAAGGTCGACAATCGCATCGACAAGCTCAGGAACTTTTACCTCGGTGGCACCCCAGGAAAATTCAACTTCTGCAGAAACTTTATTTTTCTCCAAGTAAGCTCGGGTGACATGAACCAACTCAGTGGCGATTGTCATACCTTCTAGATCGGCCACCGTTTTAACAGGAGCTGCCTCTGGCACGGCAAGCACCCACTTAGAAATACGATTAGAGGATCGACTGTAAACCAAATCTGCGACAATTTCGACATCCGAATTATTCTCTAAAACCCAATCGCGCCCGGTTAATCCACAATCAAAAAAACCGTCCTCTACATAACGACTCATTTCTTGTGCTCGTACAAACCTCCCATCAATTGTAGGATCATCCCAACAAGGGGTGTAAGAACGTGATCCCTTAGTGATATGATAACCCGCTTTTCCAAAAAGTTTTAATGTGGGTGACTCCAAGCTACCCTTGGGCAAACCGAAATTTAAAAGTGTACTCATAAAAGGTGTATTAAAACACAATCATTCTAAACTCTTAGCAAGAAAATTACCAAATGTTGAAAAATCAACTTAATATCTTTTCTGTGCTTCTATCCATGATTGCTTCATTTCAAGTTCATCAAAAATCTCTTTTAAACCCATAAGATTAGGTCGATCCATTTTTGATAAAGTAAGATTAACATCGCTATCCAAACGAACGAGTTCCTGGTTTCGTCGCAAGTCCTCTCTTTTTTCGTAAACTAAACTACAAAACCTTTTTGGTTTAAGTCTACCAGCGTTGAGAATAACATTTTCCAAATTCCCAAATTCCCCAAGCCATTTGCTGGCGGTCTTTGGACCGACTCCTGTTAAACCTGGAATGTTGTCTGATTGATCGCCTATTATGGCTAGATAATCCAATATACCCCTAGGATCTACTCCAAATTTCTCAAACACACCTTTTTCGTTGAGAATCCGCCAACCTAAGCGTGGGTTAGCTGTAGGGGGAGGGAGAAGTTGCTCGACATTACTATCTATCAATTGAGCTAAATCTTTGTCAGCACTGACAATTAAAATTTGTTGATCATTTATTTTGTTCATTTCAACTGCAGACGCGATCAAATCATCCGCTTCCAATCCTGGCTTTTGATAGACACCAAAGCCAAGTGCAAGTGTTAGTTTTTTAATCCATTCTAATTGCTCGGAAAACCCTTCGGGAGGAAGCCCACGGTTTTCTTTATAGGATGGAAGTAGTTCCTCTCTTCGTTTTGCCCCACCCACATCAAAGAAAACATGGGTTTCCTCAGGCTTAAAGTCGTCCTCCAACTTCCAAAATGTCCGCAACCATCCATGAACCATATTTGTAGGAAATCCATCAGAACGATTTAATTCCCGAATACCATAAAATGCTCGAAATGCTAAGTTATGTCCATCACATAGAAGTATTTTGCCCATTTGCAAATATTCATAGCTTCAGGGTAAATATAGCAAGATCAAAGCAGCATGATGAAAACTAAGGTATACTTAATTAAATACTCGAGGTTAATATCCCTTACATATTCAGGAGTAGAATTAATCAACTCAACTTCACAGATTTTATCGGTGAGGACTTGGTGTTCTCCATGAATAAGAACCTTGTGTAATTCTCAACATATCCGATAATGCAATTATTCTTAGGTTTTTCAAATAAAACCTGAGATGAAATACCTTCCTGTCTCTTGTGGAAGTCAAATCGTTTTGATGAAGAAAGCACCCTTAAATGGGCACTCCTCCGACGCCTCTCATCCATAGGCACCTGATCATCCATCTTGCTAGCGGGTGTGCCCTTTCTTTCTGAAAAAGTAAAAACATGACAGTAATTGAGCGGGAATTCTTGAAATGTGCTACATGTTTTCTTGAAATTCTCTTTTGTTTCACCAGGAAAACCGACCATAAATCCGTGCCTATGCAAATATTAGGAACTACATCTTTCGCCCTATTAAAAAATCATACATTTCTTTCAATTCATACTTTCTTTTCATCCGCCTGAGAACTGAATCACAACCAGATTGTAAAGGAACATGTAAATAGGGCATCAACGAATGGCACCCATCAGCCATCAACCCAAAATGTCGTCAGGGATTGTCGTTGGCTCAATACTGCTAATGCGTATTCGATTAAGTCCTTCTACAGTACACAATTTTTCTATTAAGCCAATAAAGTTGACCCCATTAGAGGAATAAGTCCCCAAGTTAACTCCAGTAAGAATAATTTCTTGCACGCCACTAACAATCATCCTATTAACCTCCTCAAGTAAATCGTTCAATTCCCTTGTTCTTGCCCGACCTCTTGAAAATGGAATAACACAAAAAGAGCACATAAAATCGCAACCATCTTGGATTTTCAAATTAGCGCGTTGCTCAAATTGGGGTTGCCCAACAAAACCAATACTAAAATCTTCCCGACTAATACGCTCACGTACGATAACTGGTATTTCTGGTTTTTGCTCATCGATATAATCTAAAAAATTCATTTTGTCATGATTACCTATTATGTAATCAACCCCTTCAATCATAGCCAAACGATTTGCCTCCATCTGAGAATAACATCCGAGCACGACCGTAATAGCTTTAGGATTTTTACGAATAAATCGTCGAATTACATTCCTCGATTTTGAATCAGCTTCATTCGTCACCGTGCAAGTGTTAATAACCCCCAAATCAGCACTTTCACCAAACGAGACAATTTCATATCCTGATGACTTTAATCCTCCCTCCATTTCGATTGCATCGTATTGATTCAATCGACAACCTAAAGCATGAACAGAAGCTCTCTTATTACTTCCCCGTCCATAGTTTAATTTTACTTTCAAATTACTAAATTTATAATGTTTTTTCAAAAGGAGATTTTTTGCCGTATTTTGATAGCAAATAAACCAAACGAAATGCCTTTATGTACCTAGGGAAAAAAACTTTGGGATTAAATATGCACCGCATGAGCCAACCAAGATAGTATTTATCTGCCCATCTAGGAATTGGAGCTTGCTCGCGAGAAAGAAAAGCTAGAGCAGCTCCTGTGCAAAGTATAGTTGTTTTCATCTTGAAATTCTCTTTTAGAAATAATCCTAGTCGTTCCTGTACTCCTCCGCCCAGCTGAATAAAAATAGTATTCGGTTTTAGCTCCTGAAGTTTTGATAGTAAGACTGTATCTTTGAGTTGACCAATTTTGGTATAAACTGGAGCAATAAAAACTTGATGCTCTTTAATATTATATCCATAAGTTTTTTTAATCCATGAAATATTTGTGATGGATTGTTTAGTGTCAGGCATGACCCAAAAGGATGACTCAAATGCCTTAAACTCATTTAAAAAAGTCTCCAAAAACCTTAATCCTGATATTCGACTGACTTTGTTTTTAGTAAACAAATTTTGCCATAGGCACATTAGACCACTGTCGGGAAGAATTAAGTCGGCCTTTATCAAAGCTTCTCTGTAAAACTCACAACTAGTTAAGTCAGAAGCCAAACCAGGACCAGAAGGTGCCACAACAAGGCCACCCTTTTGAGCGCAAGAAATTGACTCAGTAAAAGACTCAGTAAAAAAGTCTATCCCTAGAATAGTACAAGAATG
>JABGWZ010000286.1 GCA_018675995.1 Opitutia bacterium
ATTATTAAGGTAAAAGGTTGATGTATCATGAGTGCTATTATTCCAACAAGCCCACCAATAGCTAGCGAACCTGTATCACCCATAAAAACTTCTGCCGGGTGAGCGTTAAACCACAGAAAAGCTAAACTACCTCCTAACAAAGCAGCACAAACCACAGCAAGTTCACCAGTACCAGGAACCCAACTCACATTAAGGTAATCAGAAATTACGAAGTTCCCAGAAGCATAAGACATAATACCATAAGTTAAAGCTACTGTTACAGTACAACCTATAGCCAAACCATCCAATCCGTCTGTTAAATTAATCGCATTGCTTGATCCGGTTAAGGTTATTAAAAATAAACTAAACACACATACCATGGGCATACTTGTGATTAATACATTTTTGTAAAAAGGTATCCATAATTCTAACATTTTTCCAGAACTTCCTATAGCTTTTCCATTAATACCAGTCAGCAATTCACTTAGCGGTCCAATCAAAATAAAAAGTGCTACTGTTGAAGCTATTAATTGACCAAGTAATTTGTACCTACCTGCTAACCCTTTACTGTTTTTTTGACTTATTTTTAAATAATCATCACAAAAACCAATTAATGTAAGAATTCCATAAACGGCCAAAGCGGTTATTACATAAACATTTAAATCTGCACATAGAATTGTTGAAAAAAATACGGAACCAAAGATAAGTAATCCGCCCATAGTCGGAGTCTTTGCTTTCGATTCATGTAAATCTGCGAGTTCTCCCACTTCCGATTTTTCACGAAATGCCTGCTTTGCACCAATTCTTTGCAAAATGGTTATTAATTTCGGGCCGAGTATAAAACCAAAAAGTAAAGCCAGTAAACCCGCTAATACTGATCTTACAGAAATAAATTGAAATAAACGAAGGGGACCAATTGCAGGCTCTAAAAATTGTAAATACGTTAACACTTACTTTTTTCTCCTTCTTTATTTTCTTCGACTGCCCAACCAGGAAGTAAATTTTCAAGCTCGTAAGACCGACTGCCTTTAAACAAAACTGATCCCTTAAAATCTTCTACAATCGGAGTGGCATCCCTCATTTCCATTAGGACAATGATCTGATCTTCCCGTATTCCATTCTCAAGTAAACCTTCGGAAATCCATGATGCTTTTTTACCAAGAAGTATAAAAACATCATCTTTTTCACCAATAATTTTCCTTCCTAGTTCTACATGAAATATTTTTTCATTTCCTCCAAGCTCCTCCATTCCAGCTAGGACATAAAGTTTTGGAGTACACGGAAATTTAGATTTAAAAAACTCAATAGAGTCAACCATTGAGGCAGGATTAGCATTATAACAGTCTAAAAAATAGGATCGCCCTCGGCCTTGAAAGCATTTTCCCCTCAAGGCCGAGGGACGAAATCGGGGTAGGCGATCAGAAATTTCTTGGACTGAGACACCTGCTTCGCAGGCAGCTAAGACAGCGAGAGCTATGTTTCTCCCCATCCCCCTGGACAAGTTAGGTAGCGAGATAGAAACAGAAGGGAACCCGTGTCGCCAAAGCCTTAGCAACGACGGGCTCCCAATCTTGTTTGTTTCAGTCCAAATGGAGTAATAAGATTCTTTTGATTTAATATCACCTTTAGGTTTTCCTTCTCGCAAGAGGATGACATTTTTACTTTCTTTGAAGTAAGAATTAAATTCATTATATTTAAGGCATTCCTCAGGAAATATAACAGTCGAATCTCGGTCAGACTTTAAAAACAAGTCTGCTTTTTCAGATGCAATTGTCTCTAAATTCTTAAGGCCTTCTAAATGAGATGGTGCGATTAATGTTACAATGACAATATCCGGAGAAATCATCTTTGAAAGTATTTTCATCTCCCCAATTTCATTGATCCCAGCTTCAACTACGCATTTGCTATGATTTTTACCATCAATCCTGAGTAAAGTTAATGGTACCCCTAAATGATTATTAAAATTCCCTTCGGTATACAGCGTTTCATTTTCACCTAGTAAAATTGCTAAAGCATCTTTCGTTGATGTTTTGCCGCAACTACCCGTAATACCTACTACTGTCCCTTTGAATCTATGCCTATGACTCGATGCTATATCGTGAAAAGCTTTGTAAGAATCTTTCACAAGTAATTGCGGTAGATCAATATCAAGTCTAACTTTATTAACCAAGCCAGCTACAGCACCATTTTGCTTTGCATCATGAAGATAGTCATGTCCATCTCGTTCCGCATTAATAGCCACGAAAATATCACCGGTTTTAAGTTTTCTACTATCTATACTAAAACCTTTCATTGAACTTTCAGGAGATGATTTCCAGTCACCTGAAGTCCACTTTGCTAAAGTATCTGGATCAAAAATAGGCATTAAGACGCTAACTGTTTTGCACTGATTAACTCTCCAGCGACAACCCTGTCATCAAATGGAATTGCTGTATACTGAACCTCTTGAAATGATTCATGACCTTTTCCTGCAATCAAAACACAATCACCTTCAACAGCTCCATCCATAGCCATGCTTATTGCCCTTCTACGGTCATCAACAAATTTTAGCTTAGAATTTTTAGAACCCTTTCTCATATCGTTAAAGATTTCTTGTAGTGACTCTGTTCTTGGGTTGTCAGCAGTTGCCCAAACTCGATCCGCTCCAGCACAAGCTATCTTTGTCATCTCTAGCCTTTTTCCCTTATCCCTGTTTCCTCCACAACCAAATACGAGGTGTAATTTTCCTTTTGTACATTCCCTAAGCATAAAAAGTGCATTTCTTAAGGCATCTGGAGTATGTGCGTAATCAACAACTACCCTGTAACCCTGACCTTTTTCAATTTTTTCCATTCTACCATCTACGCCAGAGAAATTTGATATTTTATGAATTGCCGTGCTTACATCCATACCAAGCGCGTGTGTTATTGAAACAGAAGCTAACACATTCAAAACATTATACCTACCCAATAAAGGACTTGATATAACTGAAGAGCCAAATGGGCTGTCCAAAATAAATTCAGAACCCGATGGTGATAAACTAATATTCCTAGCTCGAAAAGTAGCATTTTTATCCTCACCAAATGAAACGACATGAACATGCGGTGGAAGTTCATCCATTAATCTTTTACCATACGGACAGTCCGAATTAATCACTGCAACTTTTGGTAAATGACCATTTTGACCATTAAAAATTTTACGTTTTTCACAAAAATAACTTTCCATATTTCCATGATAATCCAAATGGTCTCTTGTAAGATTTAAAAAGACAGCTACCTCGAACTCCATACCTGCCACTCTAGACTGGTGTATACCATGTGAACTGACCTCCATTACTGCCTCACTGCAACCCGCAACCATCATACTTCTAAGAAGTGGATAAATATCAGGTGCCTCAGGTGTTGTTCTAAATGAAGGAACCTCCCGATCTCCCAAATGATAACGAACAGTACCAATTAGACCAACTGGTCTACCAGGTCTTTCTAAGAGGTGCCTAGCTAATGATGTTACGGTTGTTTTTCCATTCGTACCGGTTACACCTACAATGTTTAAAAACTTATCCGGAGAACCGTGGAATTTTTTTGCATATTTTGCTAATTCCAACCTCGGGTTTTTTGTATAAATTGCTGAAATATTGTTTGGTATTTCCAAATCAGGTTGACTTGTTAAAATAGTTGAAGCTCCACGTTCTAAAACTTCATCCAAATAATTATTGCCATCGGTACGTTGTCCAGGAATCGCGAAAAATGCTGAACCTGGAACTACTCTTCTACTATCGGTAACAAGGTCTGTCACATTGGTGCTTAAACTTCCTTGTAACATCTCGGTGTCCACACCCGCAACATCTCTTAACTTCACGCTTTTAGAAAGCCGGTTATGAATATTTTTCAATGAATCCTTTTGCTCTACTCCTGTTTTCATAAATCTTGCTGTTAATCGTATATTATAATGTTTTTTCAATTATCTTATTAAGAGATGCTACTGATTTAGAAGTATCACTCGGTGAAATCCCAAGGTAGCTTATAATTTTCTCAGCAACATTCTTAAACGCAGGTGCAGCTACAGTACCTCCATAGCCTAACATTCCTTTTTTCATTTTTGCCTCATCTACCACAACAGTAATAACAATTTCAGGGTCTTCAGCTGGAAAATATCCCACAAATGACCCAACATGGTGCTTATGCGAATACTTCCCATTAATCAACTTTTGCGTGGTTCCCGTTTTGCCTGCTATATTAAAACCTTCAATTTTCGCATTTCTAGCCGTTCCTTCATTAGATACTACACTTACAAGCATTTCAGTTAGTGATGTTGCTACATTTTTGGATACAACTCTTCTCTTAGGCTTTATATTGAACGGTGTTATTGTTTTTCCAGTTCTATCAAAAACCCTGTTTATAAATTTCGGTTTCATTAAAACTCCACCATTTGCAATTGTTGCCATAGCATTATGTACCTGCATGGGTGTTGTACTGACCGCGTGCCCCATGGGTAATCTTGTTATAGTCAAACCATCCCACCTTTCTGGTTGATGAAGAATTCCAATACGCTCACCTCCTATGCCAATTCCTGTTTTTTCACCAAACCCAAAAAGTTTACAGTAGTTGTATAATTTTCTAGACCCTAATAAAATTCCCATTTGAGCCGCACCTCTATTACTTGATTTTTGAACTACTGTACTAACACTAATCTTACCTAAAGGGTTATGATCACGAGGTAGCCTGTACTTTCTATGCCCACGGTGCAGCACTCCAACCGAACAATCAATTATATCCTCTCCATTAACAATTCCTTCATTTAAACACCCTCCTACAGAAACGATTTTGAATGTTGAACCAGGCTCATACAAGTCAGTTAAAGCGCGATTTCTCTGCGAACTTATCTCGTATTCATTAAACAAATTAGGGTCATAATCAGGAACATTTGCCATAGCCAATATAGCACCGGTAGCCGGTTGACTTACAATCATACTCGCACCATTAGGGTTGTAATCATCTACTATTCTTGCCAACTCCTTCTCAACCATGTCTTGTATAAACCAATCAATGCTGAGCTCCACATTTAGCCCATCGCTCGGCTTAACTTCCAATGATCTAAATTGAGGCATTTCCCTTCTTTTACCATCTTTTTCACTTACCTTCCATCCATCCTGTCCCTTAAGGTAATAATCAGCAAATTTTTCCGTTCCCATTACCGCAATTCCTTCTTTATTTACAAATCCAAGAAGATGACTTGCTAACTTGCTTCCTGGATAAAGTCTTGAATGCTTATAATTCCCGTATACTCCGGCTATTCCTAAGTCCTTTACCTTATTGTATACTTCTTCGCTTACACTATCCTTTAATTTCACCCATCTTACTTTTCTAAACTCACCTTTATACTCGTTGCCTTTTTTGATTTTTTTACTGATAGCACTTACGATTTCTTGAGGATCTAAATTTAGTATTTTAGATAATTTGATAAATTTATCTTCATCACCCACTTTAATTGACTGTGGATCTATTCCTACATCAATAACAGACCTTGTTGTTGCCATTAGATTTCCGTTCGAATCGACAATGTCACCCCGCCTAGCTTTTAGGGTTACAATATTTTTCCTAGTTCCACTTGCGATATCAGTGAAGTCGTTTGCCCTAAAAACTTGTAAATATATCAGTCGTCCACCTAATGAACAAAAACTTACAGAAACAGCAAAAAAGATAAAATAAAAGCGGAAAGGAGAAATAAATACACTCTTCATTCTACCGTGTTCCGGCAAACTTTTCCTGCAACCTACCATCAAAGTAATAATTATCGCTCAAAACAGCGTCTAATTCAGACTCTGATACATGATATGTATTACTTACACTCGGCACCTCTAATCTGCCCTTAACCATTACTGCTAATGCCGATGGCCTAAGTGATTTTGACTTTTGGCCACGCAATTCATGAACCTCTCGACCAATGACCTCGGACTGTCCCTCTAATCGACCACAATTTTTAGCAACAGAACTGATCTCCATCCTTAACCAAACAATAGAAATTGCTCCTACCCCAAAAACCAATGTAAGGACGATACTCATTAGAGTCAGTACCCGGCTATCCAAATATTTCTTCCGACTTTTCACAATGACGGTTGCTCTATTTTTCTGATAACTCTGAGCCTTGCCGATCTACTTCTAGGGTTATTACTTACCTCACCCCGCGAAGGAGAAATAATTTTTGTGCTCAACAATTCAGCGAATGATTTCCTATCCTGCAAAACACTCCGATCCCACTTATGCTCAGGTCTGCCAGCCATTTTACGCATGAACCTTTTTACCATCCTATCCTCAAGTGAATGAAAAGATATGATAGCTAAAACCCCATTAGGCTTCAACGCACGGAATGCCTTCGGCAGAGTCACCGCCAAAGCCTCCATCTCGCCGTTAATTGCTATCCTAATACCCTGAAAAGTTTTTGTAGCTGGATGTATCTTCTGCCTAAACTTACGACCCCCAACTGCATCTGATACAAGCTCCGCTGCAGTGGTTGTTCGCAACAAAGCCCCAGACCCTCGTGCTTCTATTATAGCGCTCACAACACGACTCCACCTCTTCTCTTCTCCATACTCCCGAATAGCACGAACTAAACTCTCGCGCGATGCAGTTTCAAGAAATTCAGCAGCACTAATTCCAACCCTAGGGTCTAGTCGCATATCAATTGGTGCATCTAAACGGAAAGAAAACCCCTTGAGAGGCTCCATCAACTGAAAAGATGAAATCCCCAAGTCCATTATTACACCGTCAAACTCCGATTCTGAAGAAACTTCATCCATACGCTGGAATGAAAGATCATGAAAAGTAAACCTATCGCCGAATTCCGCAAGTGTGTCATTCGCACGAACCTCAGCATCTGGATCGCAGTCAAAAGAAACCAACTCGTTAGCTCCATTTGCCCCCAAAATAGCATCTGTGTGCCCACCTCCGCCGTAAGTTAAATCAGCATAACGCCCAGCTTTAGTAGCACCTAAAAAACTTACGCTCTCGTCTAATAAAACTGGGATATGCTTCACCATTGATGGAGAACAAACAAACTCAACCGCACCACAGTACATTGAATGAGACCTCCCGTATCCCTCTA
>JABGWZ010000287.1 GCA_018675995.1 Opitutia bacterium
CACCGAAGGGAATTCCTAAAAGATATAGGTGGAGGATTTGCATCGCTCGGACTGACCGGGATGCTCGCACAGGACGGATTCTTTGCAAACAAGGCAATGGGGAGCAATGCATCATCCTATGTGAATCCCCTCGCTCCCAAAAACTCGGCTTTTCCTGGAAAAGCGAAGTCGGTTATCTTCCTGTTTATGTATGGTGGGCCCAGTCAGGTGGATACCTTTGACTACAAACCTAACCTCTATCCATTGGATGGAAAAACAATCCAAGTTAAAACTTTTGGTCGTGGAGGAAAAAGAAATGAAAGCCGGGTGGTTGGCCCAAAGTGGAAATTCAAACCCTATGGAGACTGCGGAAAATACGTTTCCGATCTTTTTCCCCATGTGGGGTCCTGCGTAGATGATATTGCTTTTTTGCATTCTATGAAAGCGGAATCCCCCATTCATGGCTCCGCCATGCTAATGATGAATGCAGGCAACCTTCTTTCCGGGCACCCTTCCCTTGGATCCTGGGTAAACTACGGACTGGGCAGCGTAAATGAGAACCTGCCAGGTTATGTCGTCATGCTCGACAAAACTGGCGGACCGATTAGTGGTGCGAAAAACTGGTCGAGTGGATACATGCCGGCGAGCTACCAGGGAACCGTATTACGCTCACAAGGATCTCCCATCCTTGACCTAGAGAACTCGCACGGAATACCCCGTTCGCAACAGCGTACCATGCTTGACCATCTGCGAACAATGAATGAGGGCCATCTTTCCGAACGGTACGATAATACAAATTTAGCCGCCCGGGTGGCATCCTACGAACTTGCTTACAAGATGCAAGCATCTGCTCCGGAGGCAGTCGATGTAGACAAAGAGCCCAGCCACATTAAAGATCTATACGGTATGGACGGTTCCAATACCGAGGACTTTGGCAGAAAATGCCTACTTGCGAGGAGGCTGGTTGAACGAGGGGTACGCTTTATTCAAATTTATTCAGGTGGTCACCATAATGATAACAATTGGGATGCCCATGGCGACTTGGTCAAAAACCATTCCTACCATGCCGGAAATACAGACAAACCAATTGCCGGTTTATTGAAGGACTTAAAACAACGTGGACTGCTTGATGAAACCCTCGTTGTATGGGGCGGTGAATTTGGCCGGCAACCCACGGCAGAATATAAGGAAGGAACCGGACGCGATCACAACTCCTGGGGATTTACCATGTGGATGGCAGGTGGTGGTATTAAAGGAGGAGTGAGTGTCGGAGAAACCGATGAACTAGGCAGTCAAGCGGTGAAAGATCGCTTTCATGTCCGCAGGTTGCATGCGACAATTTTAAATCAGTTGGGCTTGGACCCCAATAACCTTTCGTACTTCCATGGTGGTCTCGATAAAAGTCTGGTTGGAGTAGAAGGTGCTGACCCGATCCACCAAGTGATTGCATAATATTCCCGTCCGAAGCTTACTCGCTTAGTTTAACTTGTGACATCTGCCTTTTTAAGGCAGAAACAAGGCATGCATTTAAATTCTGCAAACCCTCTACTTATAGATACTCCATTCACCGAGTGGCAATTTGACGGACTACCATCCTACAGGGTTGATCAAATTAGAGAATGGATATTTGAAAAGGGAATCCTAACATTTAAAGATATGACCAACCTGCCGGGAGGATTAAGGCAGGAACTGGGAGAGAAGTATGACCTTACGCCAATGGAAACAGCGAGGGAACAGGGTTCAGCAGACACAACACGAAAATTTCTCTGGAAGTTGAGAGATAATCAATTTATTGAAAGTGTTCTAATCCCAGCAACAGAAGGCACCAAGGGAGTTAGGGCTTCAAGATTAACCCTCTGTGTATCGACTCAGGTTGGGTGTGCACTGGGCTGTAAGTTTTGTGCTAGTGGATTGGACGGATTAAAAAGAAATTTAACCACCGGAGAAATCGTGGGGCAGGTCATTTTAGCAAGGAACAAGGCTGGAAAACGAATTGATAACCTTGTCTTTATGGGAATGGGCGAGCCCTTAGCGAACCTGCCCGCACTAATACCTGCACTTGATATCATCCTTGATGCAAAGGGCTTAGGTATAGGAGCTCGGCACATTACCCTTTCAACAAGCGGACTGGTGCCTAAAATACTTGAACTGGCCAAGTACCCGGCTCAGGTAAGACTGGCTATTTCCCTGCATGGTGGGGATGACCAGACCCGGGAAAAGATTATGCCTATAAACAAACGCTATCCGATGAATGAATTACTGGAAGCATGTGAAAAATTTATCGAAGCACGTAAAAAAATGATCACTTTAGAATACATTCTAATTAAAGGAGTGAATGACGACCTGAATCAAGCAACCCTACTTGCGAAGCACGCCCGTCGATTAAATGCAAAAGTTAACATTATACCCTATAACAAAGTAGACGGATTGGACTGGGAGCGGCCTGAAATAGGCAGGATAAAGGCTTTTCAGAACCAAGTTGAAATAGAAAAAGCACCTAGGGTAACCTTACGAATGGAAAAAGGACACGATATTGATGCAGCTTGTGGCCAGTTACGGCTTAGGGAAACCCAGAAACCCTGCCTAACCACTGAAGAAGAAAACTAAGCTGTTAAAAGTTTAAATTCTTTTTAAAAACACTTCCCGAATAACTCCGGTGGTTGCATATGTGCATATTCCCAGGGGCACAGACATTTCAATCTCACCGAAGCGCATTGCTACCTTTCGGCCCTCAACTTCACAATCAATTACCTGTTCATTGTTAATCCATACACTTATTTCACTATCGGTTACACGAAGACGAACATCGTACCATTGGTTATCCTCAAAAATATATGCGTCACCAGTCTCGTTTTCTGAAGCGTCAAAATCATCAATACTGGAAATTCCAATCAAGGATCCGCCCCACCCTCCAAGAATAAGAGTTGCGTGTGATTCTTTGTATGGGAAGGTCAGTCCGCAAAAAAAATCACTCCCCATTGTCCGTTTTGCCTTTAAATGTAGTTCATAATTTTGAACAGGTAAAGGAGCGCCTTTCCAATGCACTCCAGAAAGCTCCGCACCCATTTCCAGTACCAAGCTACCATTGGAATCAATTGTAATTTCTCCTTTACCGGCATAATCAGTTGATGCCCAATCGTCCAGGCTAGTCCCATTGAAAAGCCACCTTTGGTTATCTTGAGATACAGATTTTGACAACTTTTCGGGTAAACAGGATGTTAGAGCAAAAAGTATGAAGAAATTTAGAATAGTTGAAATAATAAGGGATGATGTAGATTTAAATATCATTTCATGATCCTTGAACATGTATGTTGGATCGACAACAAAGAACTTAGCCTATACCCAAAAATATCAGGTCAGAGGACATATCAAAATTAAGGCCTTTGAATAACTTCTATCTCGTAGCCGTCGGGAGCATCAACAAATGCAAAAATGGAACCAGATGAACTCTGAGTCGGACCATCACTCAAAGGAACACCAACAGATTTGGTATGGTTTTCAAACTCAGACATGGACACAACCTCAAATGCAAGGTGCATTAAATCCTCCTGTACTTCAACCGAACCGGAGCCCGGAAAATAAGTAAGCTCAATCTCTTCATCACTATTGGGAACGGATAAAAAAACTAACTTGGAACCTCGGGGTGATTCATGCCTTCTTGACACCTCCAATCCAAAAACTTTTTCGTAAAAACTTACAGACTCGTCAAGGTCACTAACCCGCATTCGGGTATGAAGAAACTTACAAACAACATTTCCCATCGAAATCGGAATCGTTAAAATTCAAATGAAATTTTTTCAACACCGGCACCGGCACAAGCATTCATGACACTTATTCTATGCTGATGAATCGATAAACCCGTAGCAGAAATCATAACTACTAATTTGCCATCTTTTTCAGAGAAAGTGCCATTCGCTATATTTTTGTTAGCCTCTTGCACCTGAACTGCTAAGTTTTTACTGGTTTCGGGTAGTGTGAAATCCAACCCATCATCCATAAAAGAACCGTTCAAAAAGACGGATCCATCATCCTGAACTTTTATTTTTACAGGATCAGGTTTTTTGACATTCTCTCCGCTGTTTTGAGCTTTACCAGGCAAAGATGAAGAAAGTTCTGCCTCTGGTTGTTTAAGCATGGTAGTGACCATGAAATAAATAAGTAACAGGAATGTGACATCAATCATTGGTGTTAAATCAACTTCATCCTCGTCAGCTAAAATCTTTTTTAAAGTTTCCATTTCTTTTTATTGGGCGACTTCAAAGACGGCGAATATAACCTTGGACTGACCTCCGGCGGCAATTAACTGTAAAATATCGTCCACTGTAGCTTGGGTAATTTCAGGAGTCACGCGAAGCAAAACAGACCAATCAGGGTGCCGTTTGACAGCATCCGTAATAGCTGATTCATCAATCTGTTGTTCTCCCCAATAATATTGATACCCATTTATAGGGTCCTCACTGACACTAATAATAGTCCTTGGTGGAGGTTGTTCAGAAACCTGAGCATTGGCAGCAATAGCTAATGAGTCCAATGCGATGTACTGCTCAGACATCCTTTGAGCAACAACCATAAAAAAAACAATTAAAAGAAAAACCACATCGATCATCGGTGTAAGATCAGGGGAGTCATTAGACTCAGGCGGTTTATATTTACTCATTTAATTCCTAGTAAACCAAACTTTTAAAGATAGAATCAGGCAGGGGGTGGAGCAGGGGGTGCTTCCGGAGCAGGTATTCCTTCTGCGGGCGCAACCTCTTCCTCGTAGTACTCCTCTCCTGCTTCTTCCCCTTCGGCAAAGCCACCTCGAGCAGCACGCACAAGAGTAAAAACCATCTCTCCAGCCACTCGGTTCACTTCTGCAACGATTGTCCCAAACTTGGTTTTATAAATGAAGTATGAAATAAGGGTCGGAATAGCAACAACCAGTCCGGCAGCAGTAGTCCATAGAGCACTACCAATGTTACCCGCCATTTTCTGACTTGATTCCCCCCCCATACCGGATGATTGAAGCACCTGAAACGCACCAATCATACCTGTAACTGTTCCAAGCAGACCAACCATAGGTGCAATTGAACCTACAGTATTAAGTAAGTTAATCCATGTAAAAGGCTTTGCCAATTCAAGACCTGAGGTTTCCTCCAATCCTTTCTCAATAGACTCTATATCAAGTTCATCGTCTTGAATTCGTGCAAGTCCACCTTTGAGAACGGATGTGACGGGCAATTTATACTGTTCACAAAGTGCAATAGCACCTTCAACATTAAGATTCTGTAGTTCTTGCATGATAGGCTGCACAACATCATCTTTGACAAAAGCTTTTTTACGTATGGCTATACCATTATAAATCATGAGGGTAAAGCCCGCTAGAATAAGAATAATAAATGGAACAAGGAATGGACCCAAGTTATCGACGAGTGCGGTGCCAAAGCCTTTCTGCTGGGCATGGACAATATTCGCTAAAAAACTTGGGGACAAACTGACGAAGAGTATTCCAAGAATAGTAAGTTTACGTGTGTAACCTAATTTCATAATTTTGAATTTTTGATTTTTTATAAGAATTACTTTTATGCTTTGAAGGGTCAAGAAAAGGATTTTCTAGGATGCGGGTAAAGCTTCGAGTCTTTTTTGGCTTTCAGTTGCCCATTTTGAACCTTCGTAGAATTTTGTGATTTGCTTGTACACATTTTCAGCTGATTTATTTAATTTTAATTTCTCATAGGCAGAACCAGCCATCATCAGGGATTCCGGAAGCCAATCCAGTCCGACACGAGCACTTACAATTCCTTCAGTCACCTCAAGAACGGATTCCCTGTAAAAATCGTTTGCTTTTAGTTGGTTCCCCGCCTGCTCATATTGTCTGGCGTATTGAACACGCATTAATGCTCGAATTAATTTGTACAAGGAATATTCGTTGGTTTGACGGGCAGGAGGATTTTCATCCAATTTTTTGACAGACTGCATAGCCGCATTAAATGTCTTGCCTGCGTAGTCCCTGTAGCGAGCGTCCTTAATGGCGGCTTTGGCGTAAGTTTCGTAAAGCTTGAGGTAACAATAAATAGGCCATATATCAACGATCTTTGCATATGGGCTTCCTGGGTTTTTTTTGACAAGTGGTCCCAATCTCGCGTATTCCGTGATTGCGTCGTTGAACAATCCCTGTGCACGGAGAGAATCCGCTAATTTTAAATAAGATGCATGATCAGCACTGTTATCACGTATAGTAATTCGCTGAAGCAGTGCACGGGCAACCTTTGCTGACTTTGGGTTTGCCCGTATCATTCTACCCACAAGATCAAGTGCTGCCTCAGAAAAATCTCTGTAACCAAAACCATCTAGTTTGTTAAGATTTATACGCGAGAGTAAATAAAACGCCTCGTTATATTGCTCCATAGCAATCAGTGCCTTAACATATACCAAGCAATTATCATGAATGGCGAAGTATTGCTGGGGAATTTCAAGGCAGAGCATCGCCTTGTACATAATCGGACGCAAAGATGGAATTAACTGAGCGTTGTACTGTTCGTTTGAAAACGATTTGAGGGTTTTCATCGCATCAGCTGGCCAAGCCATTGCAAATCCTTTTATGTTTTGTTTATCAAGGCCACGAAGTTCGAGTTGCATCCTTCCAGCACCTTCCATTTGGGCATAAATAATTCCCTTTTGCCCATCAACACCAAGCAAACTTCCAGGTTTTCCAGCATTACCCACATATATAGTTACTGGAAGTGCACCAGCATGGATCTTAAAATAATCTTGGTTTGCCTGTGAGAGAAGAGTTGCTTGCCCAATTACGACTAAATTGATCAGGAGGAGATATTTAAAAACACAATTCATTTCAAGTAGTTCCGCTGCCAATTAACGAAAGCTTTTTCCATTTGGGTTCTCTGTTCTGAATCGCCAGTCTGATCGAAGCAACTCATAGCTTGTTCAAACGACTTGGGTGCCCATTTAGTAGAGGCAGGGAAATTTAAGGTCGTGTATTTGAAGTAATAAGCCGCACCCGCATAATCCTTAAGAGCACGTTTGCACTCCCCCATTAAATGAGATGACTGAGCTCGCTGTTCCACGGTCGCTTCTGTGTCGCCACGGACCTCAGATAGAAGCTCCTCAGCAGTTTCCAAGTAGGTGGCATCCCTCGAAGACTTGCCAACCTCGAGCATGGATTCACCCTGTCGAATGCGTGCATCATTGGCACTCGGATGCCATGAGGAATTAGTTAGCGCAGAAGCAAAGCTTGCAACTGCTTCAGGGTAATCCCGACTTTGTTGCTTAGCCATGCCAATAATGTAGTGGGCATCAAAAATGAAATCTCCACCATTAACAGAAAATTGATCGAGTAATATATTCATAGCGACAATAGCATCTTCAGAAGAGTTTTGAGCAATAAACTTTTTCGCCATCCAAACGAGAACACCCGGACTTGCCTGAGGGAAGTCACTACGCTGAGGAGTATAAGCTGATGCAGACCTTTCACCTAACGAGTCCAAGGCAGACAACATTCTTAATTCCAGGGCCTTTTCCCCACTTGATTTAGCCTTATCCAGCAAATTAGTAAAGGCAGACAGAGGAGATAAATCAGATGGGAATGACCTCTTTAAGACTTGGTATTTTTTTAAATAACCCTTAAATTTTGATGCATGTTTGGGGTTTGTTAGTACTGCCCCTTTCATCGAAACAAGATCGGATTGCACGTCAGGATCTAAACCGGCATAGGATGTTGCCAAGAAGGGAAGAAGTTTATTTCTATCTTTAATGATTTCTTCTACGGAACCGGTAATGGATTTTTCACTGCCTCTCCTATCACGGAAAGTGAAGGAGACAATTTCACTGGGAGACTGAATTTTTTCGAGAAGATCAAGGGTACGCCCATATAGTAGATCATACTCCTGGAATTTATCTATATATTTAACTATTAAACCGTCCACCCCCACATTATTCTTTTGGCTGCCGTAATCCTCAATGTCTTTGTAGTAAAGATTAAGCATCATGGCAGGGTTGCCTAATTTTTCACTAGCAAAGCCTATTTTCTCAGTAGCTTCAGATGTACGGGCTCCATCTTTACCCGCATTATTTTCAGAGTACTCCCTGAACAGCTTTTCCATGCCGGAATAAAACACCCAAGTTGCAACATCGAACATTTCTCCATAATCAATGGCCTTATCCTCGTTCATATCGAAATCTGAAAAGGATTTAGTGCTTTCTATTCCGATAGCAGCATACTCCTGAGCCTGCAAAAGATCGTCCTTATTTTTATCAAAAGACAAGTAGTATTCAACTACACCTTCGGGGTTTTCAGCAACTCTTTCAATTAATCCGCCTTCATTAAAGGTAGCATCAGTAATCAACCTGACATCCTGTGTTTTTTCCCTGACAAATGAATAATTTTCACGGGCTTGGTTAATTTGATCAACTGAAGGCTGCTCGTCTGGCTGTAATCCACTTGTTGATAGATCCCCCATACTTAGATAAGCTTCAGGCACCATTTTGTCCTCTGGAAATTGTTTCACAAATTGATTAAACAAACGAATTGCATTCCCGTTATCCTGAGAACCCTGGTATGCAACAGCCAAACGAAAAAGAGCATCCTTGGAATATTCTTCATGCGGATAATGCCGAGCTTTTCCACCATCACTCCATTTATCGTTAATTGATTCCTGTCCAGTTGCGATTGCTTTTCCACTTCCTATCTTATCGGTTATTTTCCATGTTGAACCATTAAACCAAAGGAAAAAACCATTACCATTTGAATAAACAGGCTTACCGTTCTGTTCCTCACTCAGAGGCAGATAAACTCCATTAGGATCAGGGATTTCTTCGGGTTCCTCCTCCACAAACTCTTCCACTTCTGCTACCTCGGGTTTATCAAGAACTGGAGTGCTGGGTTCATCAACCTGAGCAGAGGTTTCATCTACCACCCCTTCATCACCTCCGCATGAAAAAAGAAAAGCAATTAAAACTATTAGTAAAAAGCGAAAATGCATTATCCTAGCTCCAAACATCTTACTCGGGATCCTCTGAAGCGTTTTCGCCAACTGAAAGACCTTCAATATTTACTCCAACAACCGCACCAAGCAAAGGTTTTGCCTCATTAAATTTGCCCGTAGCTAAAAGTGCTAATCCACTCATGTAATGTGCGGTTGGCATAGCAGGGCTTTTTTTAAATTCCTCCCGATTAACATACCCCTTTGCCTTACTCATCTGACCATTTTCAAAACCAGCAAATTTTTCAAGAAGTTGGTCAAACTTCTTACCCTTAAAGTAAACCGCCCCCATCATACCAACAAATTCTTTGGCATATTTGTGCTCAGGCATAACTTCAATGAATTGATTACAAATACTAAAAAATCTATCGTAATATTCTTCCGATTTGATAGAGGCCTTTTCTGCTCGATCTCTTTCTACCGTACCCATTTCATTTTGTAGGCTGACTGCCTCCTGTTTTAAATTCTCGGCTTCCTGCCGATAAGCATTGGCCATAATGAAAGTAACATCAGCCCGAAATTTCGTCCATTTTTCACTGGCTAAGTATTCTTCCCCAAGCTCGATTGATTTCTCCCGTTCTTTTACACTGTTCGATGATGCAAATGCAGCATAAAGAAAATTTTCCGCCATATCATTTTCAGGGAAATCCTTGAAGAGCCAATAGAATCCCCAAAATGACTCAAAGTCTCTTTTGGTTAGCTGAAAATTATCTGCCTTTTTCCATCTGAGAGTTGTAGTAAAAGAAGGGGTATCTTCAGCTAATTTCAGATGTCCCTTCGCACTGGTAAGCTTCATTGCGATCGTGTTTGTCTTCTCCTTAAGGATTTCCAAACGTCTTTTAGGCATAACCCTTCCCTGTAAAGCAATCAATTGCTCATATTGACTAAGTTCAGCCTGCAACTGCTTTTGTCTTTCAGTGTAAAAGGCGACAATTTCTTCAGTGGTCATGGTCAATGCATAAAATAGGGAGGCATCTACATGTCTGTCTTTTTCTGATAACTGGGCGGCACCCTGCATTAAATTTACATTTAAGCGAAGATCATAACGGGCAGGGGTATCTCCGGAAAGAAGGGGCAACAAAGGGAAAACTTCATCGATACGTTTCGTCTGCACATACATTTCGGTTAAACAGGAAACTGCATAAGCAAGGCGGTCCTCATCCTTCGCTAATTCTGAATATTTTTTTAAATCCTGAAATGCAGGTTCACCTTTAACCCAATCCTGCTCGATGTGATAACATTGAGCTCGCCCGAAATACAGATTCATCAGTTCGGAGCGCTTAAGAATTTGTTTACGGTATGGCTTAGTAGAGTCAAGTAATGTCTCAATTACACGCGCTGCCTCCTTCCAGTCATGCAAAGCACGCAAACAGTCCGTTCTTTTCTGCAAGGCCATAACTGCCTTGGAATCATCAGGGAACTTTTCTGCAAAAAAACCAAAAGCACCAGAGGCTTTGCCCAAAAAGTCCTCGTTACCGGTTTTTGCAAAGCTTTGGAGGTACCCAACCCCACGGACAAATCCAAATTGCTGAAGAATTTTCTCCACTTGAGGATCTTGCTCATCCTCAAAACGAACTTCTAATTCATCAAGTAGTGGGGATGCACCAGCAAAATCACCCTGCCCGATCAACGACTGGGCTTCAGAAATGACTTGCCTCAAAGGCATATCAGCCGGGCTTTGACTAAAAGCACAAACGGAAAAAAGTGCAGTCACCGTAATTATTAAAAATAAGGGCACTGAATGAAAATTTTTATCTAATTGTCTTCTTAGGGGCATTTTAAGAATTGAAGGGAAAAATTTCATAAAAGAGACTCAAACTATGTCTCGCAAGCTTTTTATAATAAAGCAATTTCGCACTGAATGAATTTTACACACAACATGGGCATTCAAGAACCCAATGATCTCTGCCGACTGCCATAAACTGAAATTTTCCAACGATGCTATCCTGGTAAAGGGGATGGTTAATCCGATGACCAAATGCACAGCCCGCTGGTGGATTGATGGGAGAGGGAACTTCACCAGGAATAATGACTTTTTTTCTTTTCCTGGATGGGTCAGGAATAGGAATCGCAGAAATTAAAGCCTTGGTGTAAGCATGAATCGGGTTCGAATATAATTCCTCAGCAGGGCCCAATTCGACAATTTTACCGAGATACATAACCGCTATTATATCTGAGACATGCTTAACCACTGCCAAGTCGTGAGCGATTAAAAGATAAGTCAACTGAAGTTCAGTCTGTAAATCCATAAGCAGGTTTAACACCTGGCTTTGCACAGAAACATCGAGAGCGGAGACAGGTTCATCCAGCACCAAAAGTTCAGGCTTTAATGCCAAGGCACGTGCGATACCAATCCTTTGCCGCTGTCCGCCGGAAAATTCAAAAGGATAACGCTTGGCCGCGCTCTTGGACAAACCCACCTGTTCGAGTAATTGTTCGACCCGCGCAAATCTCTCGCTTTTATCTCCGATTTTATGAACTTCCAAGGCTTCACCTATAATCGACCCAACAGTCATTCGGGAATTTAAGGATTCCGCAGGATCCTGAAAAACCATCTGAACGGATTTTCGAAAATTAATCTCATCTTCACTTTCGGAAATCTCCTTATTCTTAAATCTGATCGAACCACTGGTGGGCTCGACCAGTTTAACCACCGATTTTGCTAAAGTAGATTTTCCGCAGCCTGATTCTCCAACCAACCCTAGGGTCTGTCCTTTTTCTAGGCTCAAGCTTACTCCATCCACTGCCTTACAGGCACCCACTGCTCGACGAAAAACTCCGCCCCGTACCGGGAAATGAACCCGCAGGTCTTCTATTTTCAACATTTTTTTCTCGTCGGTCATCGTGTTGTGCATACTGGACAAGCCTCCACCCAGTGGCCTGGTTTGATTTCAGTAAAGGAAGGTCTTTGCTCAAGTAGCTTCTTCGAATGTTCTATTCCACTCCTGGGTGCGAAACGACAGCCTAGATTCAGTTCAGAAAGACTG
>JABGWZ010000145.1 GCA_018675995.1 Opitutia bacterium
AGGGATATTCCGGAAGTTTAATGCGGGCTTCAGAAATTGAGACCCCTGCCCCTCCCGGTCATTTCCTTCGCGAATTTGGCCAATCAGATCGTGAGGTCATAGAAAATTCATCAAGCGAATCATCTGTGCCCCAAGCACTCACTCTTCTCAACGGAGTTTTTTACAAAGCCCTATTTGATCCAAAGTCTCCCCTGTCCAAAAATCTCCTTAAAGCCGAATCCTCAGAGGAGAAAATTAAGGTTCTATTTCTTTCCATCTTAAACCGAAATCCATCGGCCGAAGAACTTACTCAATCCCTCGCAATGGTAACAAGTTCCCCCAAGGTTCCCTATCAAATACCACTCCCAAAAAAAGTAAGTTCTGAAAAAAAGACCAAGTACTTAAAATCGATTAAAGACAAAAAACAAAAACTCGCTTATTATAATGATCGTGATTTTCGGGGAATTGCTTGGTCATTAATTAACACTAGGCAATTTTCTTTCATTCAATAAAATACTGAACTCAACAAAATCATGAATGCGACAATCAACAAATCGGAAGAATTGGAACGCAGGCGTTTTATTAGCTTAGCTGCAAAAGGACTTCTTGGAGTAAGTATTTTACCATGGGCAGGCTCAGTGCCAATCCAAGGAGCTGGACTTGGTTTAAACCGCCCACTTAATCATGCACCCAAGGCAAAAAATGTCATTTACCTATACATGTCTGGCGGAATGACACATATTGACACCTTTGACCCAAAACCGGGCACCGAAACTGGTGGGCCCACACAGGCTATTAACACAAAGGTTGATCATCTAAAACTTGCAGAAAACTTACCCCTACTCGCGAACCACGCAGAAAAAATAGCCGTGATTCGCGGAATGACATCAACAAAAGGCGCGCATGAGCAGGGTAATTATTTTATGCACACTAGCTATGCACAAAGGGCGACCATTAAACACCCTACAATGGGTTCGTGGATGACAAAGCTTGATGGTCGCTTTAACCCTACCCTTCCAGGTGCCGTGGTCGTAAACGGCGGTAGCCGTCACCCGCTTGCAGGCTTTCTGCCTTCATCTCATCAACCTCTCGCAATCGGAGATCCAGAAGCCGGTCTTAGAAATAGTAAAATGCACCCGGGCCTAACCAATGATACATTTCAAAAAAGACTCGATTTTTCCCAAAAACTTGATGAATCATTCGTAAAAAAATATGGATCTGCGAAAGTAAATTCTTATGCCAATATGTACGATGACGCTATTCGTTTAATGAAAAGCGGCGATCTTTCGGCCTTTGATCTTAGTAAAGAAAGTGCACAGACAAGAGAATCCTATGGGGAAGATAGGTTTGGGCAGGGCGTATTGCTTGCCCGACGCCTTATTGAGCGACAAGTTAGGTTTGTAGAAGTGCAACTAGGCGGGTGGGATACCCATCAAAATAACTTCTCCCGAGTTCCTGAACAGAGTGCGATTTTAGACCAGGCACTTTCCGCTTTGCTATCCGATTTGGAACAAAGAGGGATGCTCGAAGAAACATTAGTTGTACTTGCGACTGAATTTGGAAGAACCCCTAATATTAATGTAAATGATGGACGTGACCATTACCCCAAGGCTTTCTCCTGCATGCTGGCAGGCGGAGGAATCAAAGGAGGGCAAGTTTGGGGCAGAACTGATAAGGAAGGAAGAGAAGTAATTGATCAAAAGGTAGAAATCCCCGACCTGAATGCTACTATTGCCTTTACTCTAGGTTTACCTCTGGATGAAATCGTTTACTCCCCAACAAGGCGGCCTTTTACCCTCTCTGATAAGGGGCAACCCATAACACAATTAATTTAAGTTAGTCTTTATTCTCTTAGAGAGATTAAAAACCGATTGAGTAGAAAATTTTCAATTTCACTCTTTACCAAAGCCTCATTTTGAGTTGATATAAAAACTCAACTTTCACCCTTAATCTAACCATAATCATTAAACTATGAAGAAGTATTTCGCGTTACTCGTGTTCCTGCTTCCTTTTGCCATGTCAGAAGCTAAAACTGAAAAGTTAAATCCAGAAAACACATTAATTATTGAACTTAAAGATGGAAAAGTCGTTATTGAATTATATAAAGACGACGCCCCAAATCATGTAGAGAGAATAAAAGAGCTGGCTTCAGAAGGAAAATATGATGGCGTTGTATTTCATCGGGTTATTGAAGGATTCATGGCACAGACTGGTGATATTGAGCACGGTAACTCCAAAGACTTTAGTAAAAGAAGAGTAGGAACTGGGGGGTCTGACTTGTCAGATTTGAAAGAAGAATTTAACGATAGGAAGCATATTAAAGGAACATGTTCCATGGCTCGTTCTGCAAGCCCTGATAGTGCAAATAGTCAGTTTTTTATTTGCTTCGATGATTCATCTTTTTTGGACGGCCAATACACGGTGTGGGGTCAGGTTATCGAAGGCATGGAATTTGTTGATAACATCAAACTCGGGTCAAGTTCAGACAATGGTTCTGTAGATGATCCTGATATGATGATCAAAGTTAGTGTTGGTAAAGCACAAAAGACTAAATTGTCTTCTGGAAAATAATGGTATAATTTACGGGTTTTCTACAATGAAGGCCCAGTAATTTCATCACAGGTAAGATGGTAGAGACCCACAAAAAATTCTTCATCCCATCTTTCCTCGACAATCAAACTACCAGTTGCACGGATTACTTCGTCCATTAGCACATCAACTCCATTTGGAGCTGAAACCACTACCCACCCATTAGCCTCGGGACTTTGCCCAAAGCAACAACTCATTTGGTCGGGAAGTAAAAGAAACTCTTTTACCTTATTGTTTTCATCAACAATTGTTGGAATCATAAATCCTTCTATTGCAACAGATAGTCCGTTTTTCTGGCGCACCTCCTTGGGTACTCTTTTGCTGTAAGCAGAAAAATCAAAATCTTGTCCATCCGATTCCCAATTAACCTCATAAACAAAACTAGTAAAATCCCGAAAAGGAATAAGTTTATAATCACTATTTTTTTCCATTGGGGGTAACCGACTAGGAATAATTGCCATAGTTTCATTCAAGTCATTGGGCATTGGCACACCATTAACCACTAAACCTTCTTCAATAATTCGTTCATTGGAAGCCTTGCTATTATTGGTCTCTTCACCACTAGAATCAGGTTTTAACACACTTAGTTCTATGGCACTTGAATTAGCTTCCTCGGGAATGATCGGTTTACCAATAATTGGTTCGCCAACTGGAAGAGGTTTTTCTGAAATTAAATCCCGATTATCTTCTGAACAGCTTGAAAGCAAAAAGATACAGAAAATAAATTGAGCAATAAAAGGCTTCTGCATAAATTGTTTAAATCTAATTATGTTGTTTGTTCCCGCAAGGTATTTAAACTTAAATATATAAATTGAAAAATGTTTGAGAAAATTATGAACTTAGACTGTATGCTGTAAATTTTCGCTTATGTCTACACGATAGGCAGAAATAGCAGGAGGAATTCCGCTTACCAATCCGAGAAAAATAATGGAAAGAAAAACATACCAAGAATTTAAATCAAAAGTAAATGGTTCCATCATTACTCCAGTTTCCATCCTTATAAAATAAGAAGCGAGAGAACTTGTTAAAAAATATATTAGGAATGAGCCCAATGCGCCTAGCAAAGCAATAATTAAAGACTGCCCAAGCACGACTTGTGTAACAAAACTTCTACCTGCTCCTAAGCATCGCAAAATGGCAAATTCACGTTTTCTTTCATTCATTGAATTACGTAAGGTGGCTAAAATGATCAAACTTGACATAAGGGCAATCAGGTACGCAATCGCTTTTAAAATTTCTTCAAACCATACTAAACGTTTAAAGAAACTAGCGAGAGTGGGGGCAATTGGCCAAGCAAGAGTAGCCTGATTTCCCTGCCTATTGTATTTCATTGATAATTCCATCCCCGCTGCAATTCCTTTTAATTTAACAAGCACCGCACTAATAGAGTTAGCATATTCACTCGCATGTCCATCCATATGCTGAATTCCTTTGATTGGAACCCAGATTACTTTGTCCGCAGGCGTACCGGTTGCATTTAAAATACCAACCACCACATAAATATCATCGTGCTTACTAGATTCATTAAAAGTTAAACCATGATAAGGGTGAAATGTATCACCCACTTTCAACCCCAATCTTGAAGAAACAAAACTTCCGACAACAGCCTCTTTATTCGATTCAGAAAAAACCCGACCTCCCTGATTTAATTCATACTGTGTATTCTCTTTCCATTCGTGCTCAGTAAGAAGCGTAGGTGTTGTCCCGACAATTCGATAGCCCATATAATTATCACCAAC
>JABGWZ010000248.1 GCA_018675995.1 Opitutia bacterium
ATTCGTCCATAGTTTCTTCATTGGCCCGTTGGATAAATAAACGGGAGCACCACATTCTTGATGGAGCGGTGGGGGTTCCTGCACCGTCTTGGATGGAAGGCCCGGTGGCAAATCAGCCTGGTGGATTTTCATACTCTAAAGACTTTGGGTTCTCTGGGGCACGGATAAATTTGGCAAGGTATAAGTATAGTTTATCTACATGCAGTGGATGTCATAATGGGGATACGGGTGCATTTTTCCAAATGGTTAAATCCAGGGGTAAAACAAATAAAGCATTTTTTGATGCCTTCATGGTCGGAAATAAAAAAGGTGGACCCCATACACAGTCGGATGGCGAAAATTTAAATGAAAAGCATGAGTTTTTTGATTTACAGGGCAGGGAGGTCATTGTTCGGGATATTTTGAACATTGCTGAGCAGGTGGATGCGGCTCGCTTACGATTAAGCAGAGTGGAATTTGACCGGAATGAATTAAATGTCTTAGCAAAAGTATTTGTACAGGGTGGGGTGATCGGAGACTGGGAGTATGAACTACCGGCTGGGCAATTTGAGAATGATCAATTCAGGGTGGACAATGTTGGCAATCTTTCCTTCCAAGATTTGGATGCCTTGCCCGATGTTGGGTATAACCAGATTTTTGTACGGGCAAAGGCGACCGATGGAACAGGTGTGGTGCTTGAGCGACCGTATGCCTTGTGGGTGCTCGGGCTAGGTGAATCCAGGCAGACGCAAGACTTGGACACAAGTATACAACCGGGTACACCACCACCAATGACAACCCCAAGGCCAAACCGTACCCACTAGGATGAATTTACTTAGAAAATATATTCATTCTTTAGTTCTTCCTTGCAGGGATGTGTGGAGGTGCAAGGTAGCAATTCCATGGTGTGTGACACTTTTTCTTTTGTCCGTACCCCTTTCCTTTGCCTCATTTGATAAAGCAGAAAACTGGGGCTTTGATCAGGGTGGTGGGTTTCGCCAGGGTAACTTTAAGGGCAAGGATGCCGGGATGGTCGTTGCCGATCTAGTATGGGATAGTGAACGGAATCACATGGCTGTTGCAGGTGCATTGGGAGACCAATGGGCTGCCCGAGTATACAAGGTGAATGCCAACGGTCCGCAATTAGTGGCTGGCTGGGATGGTAATAATTCGATGCCTTTCTCCACAGTTACTCAATTGGCGTGGTTGCCGGAGAGCGGGGAACTGGTTTGTGGCGTGGAGTATATTGAAAGAGGTAAACCCAAAGTACGGGTTTTAACTTTAAATATAAATAATGATAAGGAGTTTATTGCTAATGATATATCAGGCATGAAGACTTTTACCGAACTGGTAACTGATAGTAATAACACAAAAAATGTATTAGCTGTTGGCTCGGGCTTGGGAGGTGCGAGGTGTTTGTCCGTTAATCCTAGATCCGGTGTTTCCAGTTTTGATTTCTCAATGGATGAGATTATTCACCCAATGGGTATGGCTGATTTGGATGGTAGAATTTGGGTAGCTGGTAATGATAAAAAAGGGAAATTGATTATCGAACTTTATGATGATGATAAACTGATCAGTAAAATATCAATGGGAAAGAATATTTTTGTTTCAGACATGAAGGTTTCGGGTGACAGAGTTTTTATAGTTGGAAGATCTCTGGTACCTAAAAAAGAAAAAGAGAATTTCTTTTTAAAAAGTTTTAAATGGAAAGGGAAAAAAATTAAGCAATCCTGGGCGGTCAGGGCTAAGGACAGTGGAGGCGGAAGGGAGGTTGGGACAAGTCTTTTACCCCTCTCAGATGGTGGTATCTTAGTTGGCGGATATTTTGATAAAACATGGTTCCTAGGTCAAAGAAAACTTATCCATAAATTGGCAATGTTTACCAAGTCCAACCTGCTGGGAAATGAATTTGATTCTTTTATTGCCCGGTACGATTCAGCTGGAAATCTTCTTTTTGCCCAGTCGTCAAGTTTGCCCGGAAGTGATTTTCTGGTGGGAATGGCTGCGACCGGAGAAGATGATTTTACCATCCTCGGGAACCGGAAGATTGATGGTGGGTTTGGCCCTTATCTGTCAAAAATTATATCGGATGGTAATTCACAAAATAATGTACTTCTTGTCGAACCTACGGAGGAGGATAAGAAAACATTTTCCATAATTTCGTGGGAACCGCAAAACACTATACGATTTGGGGAACCAATTGACGGTAAATATTTTTCCGCTTCCGCGATGGGAGATTTTGAATTCAAATATCAATTAAACGGGATTGAGGTACAGGATGGTGACCGACCAGTGTTTTTGCCTGGGGATATAAATATGACTGCAAGGTTATTTAGGGACCAGGTGGAAAGTAATGCAACAACTGTGAGTATGATTGGATTGAAGGGTAGGCCATACCTGAAGATTGGATTTGAGCAGGAGGGTAGAAGTTTAAATTTGAAGCACGAGCTTTTCGGCTTACATCCGGTTCATTCAGCAGACACTGCTAAGAAGGAAAGTCTTGGGCAGAAAATAAGCTATGAGCTTGTTAGTAAGGATGGGAATCAAAAGATTATGGATGGAACATTTTTCCTGGAAACCGATTTTACAGGTAATCTTGAAATTATTGGTTCGTTTGAAGGGGATGAACATTATGAGGATGCCAATCGTCGAATTGTAGTTTTTGTGGAAGATGGAATGGTGTCGGAATCTAGTGGAGGTAATGCTGTTAGGCTTCAGATTAAAGACTTGGACGGATGGCAAAGTGATTTGATTGTAAACAGGGGGGCGGAGGCTAAAATTTCTGCAACCCAGGGTTTTGGTACGAACCGAAAGTTTAATCGTTGGGTTGAATTTTCTGATGAATTGCAAAAACTGCGTACGGCAAGGGTGCAGTCTCCTTTTAATATCCGAACTTCTCTAATTGCAGAGGGGGACATGACCTTATTTGCACACTATAACTTTACTTTTGTAGGGACTGCAATAAACGGATACCTGGGAGGTTCAAAAGTTTTTCTCGATTTCAACCTTAATGGCTTGCTTGATGTCGATGAACCATTTGGGTTTTCTACGAACAATGGTGGGTTTGAATTGGAGGTTACAGATGAGATTATTCATACGAATGATAAAAATGGTAATGGAGTGATAGATGAGAATGAAGGCATGCTTGTTGTACTTGAGGGGGTTGATCATTCCAGTAATTTACCATTCTCAATAAGTTACCGGGCGCCTCCTAGTTATTCGGTGATTACTTCGATAAGTACTTTGGTGGCAGAACTGGTAGAGGAGGGTGTTAAATTATCGGATGCGGAAGCGGATGTGAGAGGGTTTCTCGGTTTGTCTGAAAATATTGAACTTTCAAGTTTTGAACCATTGAGGAAGGTTTTTGACAGGGGGCAGGAATCCAAGATGTATGTTCTCCGGGCTACCCAGTTAGCAAATATTTTGAACGAGGGTTCGCGCTTTATTAAGATGAAAACCCGGGGACGAATAAGTCGATTACGGGGTGCTGAGTTGATTGTATCTGCATTAAGCGATAAGGTTGTCGAGCAGACTGGCAGGAGGTCAAGTGATGCATCACTTTCGGCAGATCTCACCGATTCAAATTTGTTGTTGGGGGTTATCACTTCTGCCGAGACGGTGGCAGAGCAGGAAGTCGATCAAACAGAGTCAGGAGAATTAGGGAATGATGCTTCAGTTCGTGAAGAATTAATTGATAGTCACCCGGAAGCCTCAGAAGTTGGAAATACCATGATTCTTAGCCAGATGGTCGAACAGATTTCTTCGGCTAATCAAATGCTGAGTGAATTAAGTGATAATCCGGATGTAGACGCAGCTGCATTCAAGGGCTTGGCGAGTGCTTCGCAGACTATTTTGGATGAACTTGGCTCATTGTCATCCAATACAATTTTTGACAGTGAAGAAGCTTTCTTGAATGGTTTAACTGGTTCTGAATCTTTTGATGCTCAGGATATCGTGGAAAGTTCTCAATTGATTAAACCTTTACCGGTAACAAATGAGATACCAAGTGGTGATCTAGGGACTTTGGATGAATTCACTTTTGATGCATTACAGGAAGTCTCTATAGAATCTGAAATAAATGTCTTTGCTCCAAGCCTAACTACAACAGAGATTGTTTCTACAAGTGAATTAAATGATGAATTTGTCCTCGGTAATTTGTCTGCAGTTGATCCAGAAGGTTCAAATATAAGCTATTCCATTGTTGGAGAAAACCCCGACTTTGACGGGGATGATGTCTCGATCCTTTCAGTAAGTTCAACCACGGGGCAAATTCAGATTCAGGATTTTGATGATCTTAAGTTAATGACTGTAGATGTACTGCAACCAATTATTCGGGTTACAGATGATAAAGGTCTTTTTTATGATGAACAAATTACGGTAAACCTTGCTGACTGGACTTATCTTGCAGGGCGTCTGCAAATAGAGGATGCCTCCTTGACGGTACCGATAAATGTGACAGTCGGAACAAGCGTACATGTGTTTAGCAATGTGGATTCCGAGGGTGGTTCAATTGAATATCTTTTGGTGAGTGGCGAGGGGGACGGTAACAACTCACTATTTACTTTGGATGCGAGTGGGAATTTAAAGACAGCGGTTGTTCATGATCAAAAATTAAAGGATTCTTTATTAAATATTCGGATTCAGGCTAAAGACAGTCGATATAACACTGCGGAGAAGAGTTTTTCTGTAAAAGTGGTAAATCTCTCGGATAACAACCTGGAAACTTCTGGATTGGAATTATTTGATGGGCAAAAAGTGGATGGTTTGTCTGATTGGTGGAACAGCCAATGGTTTGGTTCTTTTTACACCGCTTACTATCCCTGGGTTTATAACCAAGGTTTAGGCTGGGTATATGTGAGTACAGATCAAACATTTGGCACATGGTTATACCGTGAGCGTCTGGGCTGGATATGGACGATGAAAGATGTATTTCCTGCACTGTACATGAATAAGAGGAAAGAATGGACATTCCTCGATACTTCAAGAAGCAGTACAACGCTCTACGATTATTCATACCTGACATGGTTCGAGTTGGACACACCAGTCAGGATTACGGCCGGGGTGACTCCCAGCAACGGTGGTACCTTAAGTGGATTGGGTTATTACTATCGATGGGAAGATGTAATGCTAGAGGCTAAGCCTAAAGCCGGCTATAATTTTGGAGGTTGGAGTGGTGGTTTGAGTAGTATCGAAAAAGTTCAGAATTTCGAAGCTACCCAAAATCTCGTATTGGATGTTTCTTTTATACCTATATTATCCGATTCAGTCGGGAGCTCGGAGGCATTGGACTGGGCAATTAAAGCAATAAATAAAATGGACCACCTTACGGATGATCAAAAGAAGAAATCCATAATTGAATTATACAGTTCCGGAAAATCATCAACTTCCGGCTTGTCGATTATTGCAGAATAGCGAAGAAATAATTTCTTTTTAATTTTTCACTCAGGCGGACTGGTTATATGAAATTACACCCTAATACCTTGACTTATGAATCTACAAATTATCTATAATGAAATTGTATTGTTACTGTACTGACAAAAAACTACTTGTTCTGCCAAATAATTTACCTTTAACCGCCAATAAAAACCATTAAATGAATTTTACTAAAAAGCGTTCTATACCCCTTAATACAGAGGTTACCCAGTATTTATTAGTGGGTTTTCGCTATTTTTGTTAATTATTGTTACCGGTTTCGAATCCCGTTCTCTCCGCCATTTTCTTAGTAAATTTTAATTGAAACCAATTGTGAAAGTAAATCATTCTTTTTTACTCGTCGGATCCGTTTTGCTTTCTTTTTCTTGTTCCCAAGTCGAAAACTTTAGGTCTAATGATGGATTCCAGTCGAATAGTGGTTATGGTTATAGCAACAGCCAAAGTTTGAATTCCTCACCTGGTAAAGAAGAATATAAGAGTGTGTTTCGAAAGAGTAACCTGGAGGCACTTTCCATCGGACGGAATCGCAATGAAATCCAAATTCTGATGGGAGAACCTGAGGGTAAAAGCTTAGACGGTGGAAATGGTTATCTTTGGGATTATCGAAGGCCTGTTTTTGATGAAGCAACGGGTGAGGTGTTTGGTTGGAGTCTGATTTCTTTTAAGTTTCTCAAAGGACTTTGTGCCTATGTTAACATAAGATTGGAAAACCTGCCGCCTGAACTTAAAGCAAACTGAAGTACTAGTTTGCTGCGTTAAAAAATACTACGCTTAGTCCAGTGGGTTTTCGTGATCAAGGAATCCTAATAATGGATATTCCTTTACGACTGCCTGGTACAGGGAATGGTTTACCGTTTGGGTCTGTGATTTTAAGGGAGTCTCCTGACGAACATGTAATGGTAAGTGGACCACGGTGGTTGAGCGGAACTTTTTTACCTGCAATTAAGCTCATCCAATCCAGTTCATTTCCAAATTTATCTTGAATTAATACCCAAACAGTTCCAGTTGCCTCTAGGGAGTATAAACTCTTTGGGAGTGGTTCTTTTGGTGAAATCTTCTCAATGGAAGTATAAGAATTTTCAGGAACGCTGAGGTTGCTATTTTCCCTTGGATTCTCAGATGGTGGTGGTGTGTATGTATTGCTATTCGATACATTATCGTAAAAGGGAGAGTCAGGGTAGGGGGGAGGTGCGTTCGGTACCGTATTTTGAACATTTCTGCCGCAACCAAAAATAATAATAGAGATACCCAAAAGAAGTATTCGGAAGAAATTATGGTAAAGATGGTTCTGCATACTAGGTTGTGACTGAATACATATTAAACAAACATCCTATTCGTAATGACAACTCGGTTGTGTTCAATAAAAAAATCAAAATGCCCGAGTTCACCAATAGTCATTTTTGATACAAATTTATATCTAAACTAATTATTATCAGAATATTTCTTTTCTTGGGATAAATAAATTAACTCTTCATTACTCTTTACCTTTGAGATAATATTAAATCCATCAGCAGAAAATGAACATTCAATAAAAGGGGATGCAAATTTATCTCCAAGGGTGGTAATCCAATTTTCGGTTGTAGCACACCATAAGCGAAGAGAACCGTCCAGGGTGGTTAAAATAAGCTTACCGTCGGGCGAAATTTTATAGCTTTTGGAGATTGAAGGAGGTTGGTTAGGGTATCCTTGTTTATCGAGAAACTCTGATAGTTTTTTTGTGATAGGCTCTGTTTTATTGGCAAGTGCAAAAAAATAATCAGGAGAGAAAACAAGATTATTTTGATCTGTCTTAATTGTAATCGTGTTATTAATTGGGGTTTTTCGAATCGAACAGAATCCGTCTTCATTAGATACAATTATTTTTTCTCCAAATGGTGAGAAAGAAAAGTCTATAACTTTATCTATGTTTAAGCGGACAATTTTATAAACAAGTCCACGGTTTGATTCTGTGAAAATTAACTTTCCTGTTCGAGTGACGGATGCAAATGCTTCTCCATTCGGTAAAAACCGACTCTTGATAATTTGGAGATAAGGAAATTCTTTTAATTGAATGGGGATTCCTGTTTCAGCATAAAATAATTTTGGTATTGAGCCAATTCCTGAGGTTAACAATTTATTTCCCAGTAAATTGTATTCGAGTGAGTCAAAACTTGCATTGTGATCCTTGGCAAAGATTTTCCATTCTTGTTTAAGGCTGGGCAAAGAATAGGAATTTATCGTTCCATCCAAACCGGTGGTTGCAAACCTTTCATTTTTTGGAGAAATCGCTATATTCGTTACTGGGAAATTATGATCTTTAAATGAACGGATTAAGGTTACTGGTTTGTTACCAAATAAATGCACATTTCCATTCTGGCACCCGGCAATTATAAACTGATTATCGTGGGATGAACAAAGCGAAGAAATTGAAGAATTTAGATCAGCAATTTTTTTGATTGGTTGGCCTGAGAAATCAGTTACTCCAAAGTGTCCACTTTTCGACCCGGTGATCAACTGATCACCCGAAGAACTTGTGATTGCCTGGGGTGCAGTTAATTGACTCGGGCTACCCATTAGGAATGTTTTTGGGCTGATGGGTTTCAATTTTAACTGGTACTTTTCCAGATTGATAACCTGTAGCGCATCTTTGGGCACAGTGGTGTTATGCTCTTGATACTGGGCCGGTCCCAAGGCGATTCGGAATCCCCGGTCGCCATTAACAGTGGCGGGTGAATTGGCTCCCCGGTAGGCTGATCGGCAACGGGTAAAATCTAAATCATAGCACCCTCCTCGGAGTATCCTCCAATCCCCTTTTTGGGAATAGGGGTTGATCGAACCGGGAATTCTGTTTTTGAGAAGTTCGGACTTTTCGTTGGCGGTGGCATCCAGGCACCATTCCCAGACATTGCCATGCATGTCATACAGACCAAATGCATTGGGGAGTTTTTGTTTTACTGGATGAATTTCACCTGAAGCATTCTGTATAAACCAACCATATTTACTAAGGTGTTTCTGCTGCAGTGCTTCATCTTGAGTGAAACCTTCTGTTTTGCTGAAACAAAATGGCCCGGTCGAATCCGCGCGGCATGCCAGTTCCCACTCCGCTTCTGTGGGTAGCCTCCAAGAATACCCTGGGGGTGTATCTTCTAATTCATTCAGCTTTTCACAAAAACGCTGGGCATCAAACCAATTACAAATCATTGGCAATGATGAATTTTTGTCGTTGGGATTATTCTTTTTAGGTGGAATGATCGCCGCAAATTGAGCCTGTGTAATCTCAGTTTCACCTAACCAGAATGGGTGGGTAATTTGAACGGCTTGTTGTTCTTCGTTTGAAAAA